>JAYTRQ010000412.1:0-4856 GCA_043746125.1 Armatimonadota bacterium
TGGGAAGCCTTTACTGAACCAGTTCCTCCAGGGTCGAGCGCGGCGGAGCGCCGACCGTAACGTCGGCGTCACCCATGTCGCGTTACACCTTGCTGACGCGCACCGTAGAGCCCGAGGTCGTCCCGAACCGGAAGCTGCCTCGCGGCGAGATCGGCGTTGCCCTGCTGGACCGTCTCGCTGTGGACAAGGACGCACAAGGGCGTGGGCTGGGGAAGAGGTGTCTGCTGCGGGCGATGCGTCAGGTGGAAGTCGCTTCTCGCGAGATCGGCCTCTACGCACTGGTTCTAGACGCGCGGGGCGAGGAGGCCCACGCCTGGTATTTGCGGCTCAACTTTGGCTTTTAGCCATTGCTCGACGATCCGAACCATCTCTATCTACCCATGGAGACGGTCCGGCGGAGCCTCAGTTCGTAGTTCACGGAGCCGACTTCGTCCGCGCCTGCCTCGCTCGCCGTATGGTTTCCTCAGCATTCAGCGTCGGCCAGACACCGCCATCATACAGGACTTCGCCGTCACAGACTGTGAGGGCCACGTCATCGGCCCGTGCCGAATAGACTAGGGCGGCGTAAGGGTCTGTAGTGGGCAGGGCATGGGGGCGGTCCAGACGGACGGCGATCAAATCCGCGCGTTTGCCGGGCGTTAATGAGCCGACTTGGTGCGCCAGGCCCATCGCCTCCGCGCCGCCTAGCGTCGCCAGACATAGGACGTCGTGGGCGGTTACGGCTTCGGCGTCTTCTCCCACGGCTCGCGCCATTAGCAGGGCAAACCGCATTTCTTCCCACAAGTCCAGCGTGTTATTGGAGACGGCGCTGTCCGTGCCGAGGCCAACCCGCAAGCCTTCCGTCCGTAGCCAGCGGGCGAGGGGGGCAGTGCCCGCGCCAAGCTTGGCGTTGCTCTTAGGGCAGTGGATGACAGCCGCGCCGCTCGCGGCCAAAAGAGCGGTGTCTTCGGGCGTCTGATGGACGCAGTGGACGGCCAGGGTGTCACAAGTCAAAGCCTTCTGGTCAGAGACATAGCGGGTCGGCGAGACGCAGGGCACGCTCCAAGTAATGCCACGCCGTGCGTACATCTCGGCGAACGCTCCTGCCCCTTGCTCCGTCAGTAGGCTTTCGGCGGGGGACTCGGCGACATGGATGCTGGTCGGCAAACGCTCGGCTGCAACGTAGGCCTCAAGAGCAGCGAAGAGTGCAGGCCGGATGGTATAAGGGGCGTGGGGGGAAACGCCGACGCCGACGCGATCGCTTGACAGCCGCCGGTGCATGTCTACTTTGGCGCGGAGTGCTTCTACAATCGGGGCTGCCGGCTCACGGTCGTCAATACCGAATAGCTCCTGGTAGACGATGCCACGCAGGCCGCTCTCAGACAGGACGCGCATCGTCACGCCCGCATCTGTGTTGTCGCCCAGAGTGGTCGTGCCGGCCGCGATCGACTCTAAGGCGCCGAGGCGGGCGGACCAGAGCCAGTCATCGGTGTCGAGCGAAGCTTTGGCGGCCGTCAGGGCGCGTATCCAGGGGAAGAAAAGGACGTCTTCGAGGAAGCCGCGCAGGGCGGTGTATTCGAGGTGGGTGTGGGCGTTGACCAGGCCCGGCAGCAGGACCGCCTCCCCGAAGTCGCGGCATTCGTTAGCGGGGGTTACATGGGGGCGGACGGCGGCAATGCGCCCGTTTTCGACGACGACCTCGCCGTCTTCAAACGGCGGCTGGTCTATGGGCAGGACCCAGCGCGCCGCGTAAGTAGTAACAGGCATCCTACTGCTGCTTCAACCGTAACTGCCAGGTCTGCCCGAACTGGGTGACGTTCTGGTTAATAACGTGTCCATCGCCCATCAGCTCATCGTAGCGCTTCTGGTTGGCGAAACGACCGCCGTGCCAGGAGCCGTTGCCGTCCATCAGGACGTTGACTTCTGCCCCCTCGTGCAGCCCGCCCTGCGCGTCCTCTGCCGTGAGGGAGCCGTAGCGCGTCCCAAGCAGGGCGATCTCCGTCCGGTATAGGTAGGAGGTTTTGTACTTGTCAAAGGCGGTCGGGGTGGCATCTAGGGGGACCGTGTTGCTCGGATTCACGTAGGAGCTGATGTCTAACTCCGTATAGCCGCTGTCGGAGGGACAGTGCCACACATCCTTACTGCGGATGTAGGAGTCCAATAAGTCGTTTAGGAACGGCATCGACTCCACCTGTGCCTGATACGGCGAGCTTGCCCAAAGGCTAGGGTTGCAATACTGGTCCGACGGGTCTTTGCCGGCGGGATAGAGGTCGTCATAGTCCTGGGAGTACATCCCAATGGCGAGGCCGATCTGGCGCAGATTGGAGACGCAGACGGTCTGCCGCGCCTTGCCCCGGACGCTGAAAAAGACGGGCAGCAGGACAGCCGCGAGTACGGAGATGATGGCGATGACGACAAGCAACTCAATCAGCGTGAAGCCGCCGCGTCGCCGTATCAGAGTTCCGCCAAATACTCCCGCAGTTTGGCCGCGTACTGCGGAAACGCGATCTCCGGGTCTGTCAGTTCGGGTATCCACCGCTTCTCCCACTCTAGGTTGATCCAGCCCTCGTAACCATCCGCCTTCAGCAGCCGCAGCATCTCGGGGACGGGTACGTCCCCCTCCCCCAGCAGGCAGTACGTCCCGCCCGGCTTGCTGTCTTTGACGTGGGTCCCTCTAATGTACGGGCGGAGAGCGGCAAAGGTTTCCGCCGGCGTCTCGCCCTGCCGGAACGGGTGATGCAGGTCCCAGAGCGCCCCAACCTGCGGGTGGTTTACTTGCCGCAGCGCCTCAGCCGCCTGCGCCCCCGTGGAGAAGCCGTCGTGTGTTTCCAGCAGGACTTGAACGCCTCCACCGGCCTGGGCCGCATACTCCCCAAGCAGGGCCAGGCTCTCGGCAAGATAGGAGACCGCGTCCATACGGTTCAAACCTTCTGCCAGACTGCCCCCGAAGACGCGGATGAATGGCGCCTCAAGCGTCTGGGCAAGGTCGAGGGCTGCCTTCCCATGATCCACGTTCCGTGCCCGTGCCCCCGGGTCTGGGTCGGTGAAGGAGCAAGACGTGTCTAGGCCGCAGATCTCCAGCCCGGCGTCTTCAAATGCCTGCCGCGTCTGAGCCGCCGCCAGAGGGGTCACGAACGCAGGCGACTGTGTCAGGTCTAGATCCGGCCCGAGTCCGCGCAGTTCTACGCCTTCGTAGCCGTAGGCAGGGAGTCTGGTCAGGATTTCTTCCAGGGTCCAGAGAGGGCAGCCTAGTGTGGTGACGGCTATTCTCATAGCACTACGTTCGGGACACTCGGCCAATTCTCCTGCCACAAAAAGAGGGCCTGCCGACTTGGCAGGCCCTTTCTGGTTACTTCTTAACGGTGGGAGCGATGGGTGCGGTGGTAGCGATGGGTGCGGTAGTATCGCGCCCGACGATCCCGCGCCGCCTGCTGCTGGGACTGGTGGTGCCGATCCTGCTCGTAGCGGTTAGCAGAATAAGCCGCCGCGCCCGCGCCCAAAACGGTCGTGGTGGTGTCGTGGTTGTGCAGGCCATAGAGGGCCGCCGCGCCGCCGAGAATTGCCCCGTTGCGCCACATATTCTTGTTCTTCTGGTCCGCATGGGCCGCCATCGGCGCGAACGCGGCAGCGGCGATCGCTGCCGTCAAGCCCAATAACGTGATCTTGCTGGTCTTCATCAGATTACTTCCCTTCCTTGATAGGTTTGTCCCGTCGGCGTCGGGGCCGGCAGGTGTTCCGCCTCTGCTTTAGAGAGACTGACACGGACGACGTTTTGTTCCACGCTCACGACTTGCTCTCCGGGGATGAAGCCGTGTCTGCCGGCGAACAGGCCGTGCGCCAGGACGATGCCTCGGAACACGTCCACACCCGCGTCGGCCACGACCTCCGAGACCGTGCCCAAGTCGCCGTCGGTTCCGCGAACCGTCATGCCTCGCTCAATCAGCATATAACTGCCAGTTTCCATGCTTAAAAATACCCTTCACAGCAGACAGCCAAACCCCAAGTTGACAGCCGCCTCTTGCACGGCGTATAATAGCGGTGCCACCATTGTGGACAGGTGCCGGAGTGGTCATAACGGAACTGTCTTGAAAACAGTCGGGGTCGCAAGGCCCCCGTGGGTTCGAATCCCACCCTGTCCGCCAAGGCCGAAGCTATAACAGTCGCAGAAACGTAATCAGCGTTATCCTTATCAACAGGATAGCGCTTTCTTTTTTGTGCACTCTTTGAGAGCCGCGCCACTTTCTGGTTTTCTTGCGCTATGGGACGAAATGGTGGTATCGGTTGCGCTCAGTTAGCTCACTTCCCTCGATGCTTTACTGCTCTGAAAGAGTGGTTCCATAGCCAATCAGCCGCGTTCAGTCTGTCCACTTGATCCAATGAACAGGCTCGCTTAGGCTCGCCTGAGCTTCGCGGTCGGGGTATCGACCCTGGGGGTCGCCTCCCCAACCTTGACGGTCTGCGGCTGAGACCGCAGACCTATTCGCAGCAAGCTGCGGGGAATGTACCCACGACGATTCACCGGAAAAACCATGAAGCACAAACCGTTGAACAAGTCAGCCTACGCAGTAATCGCCATTGCAGCGAAATCGGCAGAGGAAGATACGGGTCGCCAGGCCGGGCAGCATGCCATCGCCTCGGGCGCAAGTAGGTGCCGCTGGAGCAGATCTCCTGGCACGATGCTATCAAGGATTATAATACCCTTCTCATTATACCTATACCTTTCCTTTCTGGTATTGCTTGTGCCTCCTGTCACTAAAATCTTCCTCCTGGTCCGTTCTGCCAAGGCCAGTATCTTCCTATTCCCTGTCTAGGGAACGGTTTACTTCAGCGGATCAACACACCTGGGAGAAGGGGTCGCAAAGAGAAGGGCCGGGAGC
>JAYTRQ010000413.1:0-4845 GCA_043746125.1 Armatimonadota bacterium
GAATACGCCTGTCGAAGACGGCCCAGCGCTTCCAGGGCATTCTTGCTCTTGTCGGCCAGCGGCCCGCCGATGACGGCCGCCGGGAGTGCGGCCAGATCGTCCGGCGTCAGGCCGTGCGCGGCCAGTTCCAGGGTTGGGTCTCCAGGCGGGTCATTGCTCAGGGGATCAATGTGGGCCGTCAGGTGCCCAAGTTCGCGGACCAGCCGGGCAACGCGGGCCGCTTCCACGACCTTCATCACGTCAGCGGGTACAGGCACGGCGGGAACCGGCAGGGTCGGGGCGGGGGCGCTTCCGTTTGTGGCGCTGCCATTCCGGTGAACGGCTTCAGGTGTGGGCGGCGTCCACTTCTCGAACGTGACCCGCGTCGCAGGGTCTACCGAGTCGGGGTTCTTTTGGTAGCGCTCGTAGAGATCGAGCACGTACCCGGCGTTGGGGCCGTAAAACTCATCCAGATCACTCATGAGTGCTGATACCTTGTCTGTTGCCTTTGTCTTTTCTAGTCTTCCGGCGATAAATACCCATTAATTGTACCCCAGTCGGGCCGAAAGTACCGCCTTTTATTCCGCCGTGACGTCAATCACGCTGTACGTAAGGCGACTTTTCCGCCCGCCGACCGTCTTCGTTACCCAACTTCGGACAAGCGAAGGCAGAGGCTCTTGGCTCGGGTGCTTGATGACGACGCTACGCCGCGCGACGCGCCTAGCCTCGCGCACGGCCTCCGGGTCAAGCGGCGTTTGGTTCCCGAAGACGAATAAGGGGCTGACGGACGCCTCGGAGCCGGCCAGCCGTTCGGGGAAGAATGGGTCGAAGTAGACCACGTCGAAGGAGCGTGCCTCGCACGCGTGCAGGGTGTCCCGATAGTCGCTTGCGGCGACTTGAACCCGCCGCAGGGCCGCCTCCATAGCGGGACGTTGTAGGTGGAACGATTGCAGGCCCAGCCGGGTGATGAGCGCCAGGTCGCGGTTGCTCTCCAGTCCCACTACGCTGCCGGTCTCGCCGACGGTCAGAGCCGCAAGCGCGGCTTCCGAGGCAAAGCCCAATGTGCAGTCTAAGAGACTCTCGCCCGGCCTAAGCTCGGTCGCCTGTAGGAAATGGTCCGGCTCACCCCGCAGCGCCCCGGCCGCGCGGATCTGGAACATATTGGGGTGGTAGAAGTATTCGGTGCCAGTGGCCGTGTCACGCAGTCGGAGACGGTCCGTGCCGACGATCAAAAGGCGGGAGGCCTGAGCGGAAGTGGCGAGTTCCGACAGGCCGCGCCCAAGTCGCGCGATGTAGGGGGCGGTGAGTTCAACGGCCAGTGATTTCGCCTGGGTTTCAAGCGTGGGTGGGGGGTGCGTGGAGGTGGTGACGGCGATCATAGCAAATGGGGGGTTAAGCCTCTCGGATGGCGTCCTTGACGTCCACGACCGCCCTTGGGGATACGACGAGGCGTGAGAAACCCATCCCCAGAGCATCCCCCAATACCTGCGGCCACCAGTCGCCATTCAGCGAGGCGGTGATCGGCTTGCCCGCCCGCCGGGCCTGGCCCGACGCCAGTAGGAGGCGCTCCCAGGAGGCGTCCAAAATGGTCCCCGTGATGAACGTGCCCGCAAAGCCGTCCAGAGTATCGGGCAGATCGTCCTCGTCCCCTCTGGCCGCGATACCGGCGTCAATTCGTACCCGGCCGAACAGGGCGTCGTCTTCCTCAAGACTAGCTTCAATCCCTTCCAGCCGCTCGGACAGTTCCGAGAGCTCGGACAAATCTCGGAGGACCAGAGACAGGGGCAGTCGAGCCGCGCCCAGGGCGAGGGCGGAGAGCGCGAGACGCTCGGGTGGGATGTCCAGGATGAGGGGCTGACCTCCGATGATCCGTGCCAAGTCGCCCAGCATCTGCGCCTGTTCCCCCGCCGTCTGTACCACGTCGGGGCCGCCCAAAAAGTCGTTGTCGCTGCTCACGACGAGTCCGTCCGCACCGCTTTTCATGGCGGCCTCGGCCTCGGCGAGCGTGGAGGCGGCAGAGAAGACGGCGATGACCCGGTTGTCCGAAGCGGTCCGGGCGGGCAGATGATCGCCTTCTAGAAAGAAGCGGCGGGCGAGTGTGAAGGGGGCCTGGTAGCGGGCTACGGTCTGAGCGTCCGGGGACACATAGACGCGCCCCCGGTCGCCGTCCACGATAATGATGTCTTCCTCCTCCACCGCCTGCATCAGAGCCTCGCCCAAGCCGACGACGACGGGCCGGTCGGGGGCGGGGGATAGCGGTTGGCCTGCCCCAGCCGCCAGGCCGATGACCTCCAGGCCGGGTAGCGGCGACAGCCAGAAGCCGGGCGGGACGCGGTCAGCGATGAGGATGATCTGCTCCGGCTCCGGATTCTCCACTCCGAACGAGCGCATCCGTTCACCGAGCCGCCGCAGGCGTTCGGGGGAGAGTGAGGGAACGCCGAAATCTTCACCCAGTCGGGCAGCGGAGGCGATGGCGACGCCGGGGTGAGCGGAAATCCCTTGCAGCACTTCCATTATGGCCTCGCCGTGCCGGGCGGCGAAGCCGGCGCATCGGGTTCCGAGGGGGACGCCGGGGCGACGGTCGGGGCATCCGTTTGGGGGGCGAGTGACGGCGGGGCTGACCGGGCAGAAGGGGGCGCGGGCGGCACCGTCAGGTCTTCGTCCGTGTCCGCCTTCCCATCGCCTTTGCCGTCGTCCTTGGTCTGTTTCACTTTAAAAATACCGGCTGTATGGAACGGCACGTCAAGATACTCGGCCCCTTCTTTGGTGCCGATGACGACGGGCTTGCCGCTGGGCCTGGTGTCGGCGCTGAACTTGCTCCCGTCGCTGTTGGTGACCTTGATGTCTCCGACAAGCTGGATGGTCTGCATCCGGCCGTTGTACAGCCCGGCGTCGGCCGTCAGAATGCGTGTCTCCGGGCCGTCGGGTGTTTGCACCACCTGGGTAACGGTCAGCGCCCCCGGTATGCGGCCGATCTTGCGCCGGTAGTCGTAAGTCATCAGCTGGCAGGTCAGGGTCGCCGGGTCCTTGAACTGCCTGCGTGGTGAGGCCGTGTCCGCCTGCGCCTCGCGCTTGCCGGGCTTGACGATCAAGACGACGCCGTCTTGCAGCTTTGCCAGGTGCTTGGTGAAATCAATGGTTCCGTGCAGGCCGTTCAGATCGTCCTGCGGGCCGTACACGTGGACCGGCCCGTGCGCCTCGGCGCTGAGGAGGTTCTGCTCCTTGTCCAGAAGGCCGGTCGCGGCGTCCGTTTTGAGTGTGGCGTCATCCTGCCCGAACGTGACGCCCTGACTCAGCGAGACCGAGCGCGGCGCGGACAGCCACTGGGTCAGCCCGGCCTCACAAGTGACGGACTTGGGGGACGGGGCGGGTGTGGGGGCGGCGTGGAGCGTGACGCCGACGCGGGTGAGCAGTGCAGCCCCGGCCAGGGCGAAGGGTAGGGCGCGGAAGAGAGTCGTGCGCTTGGTTCGCATACCTCTATTGTACCTCGCCGGACAGGACGAACGTTCCCCGGAAGCCGTGCGTGGTAAGATCGCCCGTCTTGGTGTTCGCCACAACGTCGGCGGCCGTGCCGCTCCCGCCGGGGATCTGCACCGTGACCGGCCCCAGGCTGTGGGCCAGGTCGCGTGCCCCGTCCCAGGTCAGGCCGGGGCAGGAGAGGAGAGTCGTCCCTCGCGCACTCTGGAGGATGCCGCGGACGCCCCCCTCCGCCGTCAGAACCCCTTGGGAGGCGGGGGCGGACGTGCCGGGCGGCGGCGCGTAGATCGCGTTCCCCGCTGAGACGGACAAGTGGGGCAGAATGGCCCGGACGTTTCCGGTCAGGGTCAGCGTCCCGCGCGGCTCCATCGGGGACAGGCCGGGCGGCAGGGCATAGGTTCCGCTGCCGGCCGTCACGGTCAGTCGGGGCAGAGTGACCGACACGGGCGTGGGGCTGCTGATCTGATTGCGGAACGAGTCCCAGACGAGGCTCTGCGTTACCAGGATCGGCCGGGGCGCGGCCAGGATGGTCGCCCGGATTTGCCCGTCCAGCCGCAAATTCGCGCCGCTGGAGAAGCCCATCGCTCCGAATGGCGTTTGGTAGGCGGCGCGGGCGGCGGAAAGCGACACCTGCGGCTTGCCCAGCCTGTCATAGAGCAGCCCGTTACGGATGCCCTCCACGGTCAGGGAGCGACGGTCTCGGCTGAACGTCACCGTGCCCGCCGCCATGCGCCAGCGCCGCCGTCCGGCGGAGTGCCCGACCACTACGACGTCGGTCGCCAACAAGCCGATCCCGCCCAAGCCAGGCTGGTTGTAGCCCTGCGTCAAAGGGGCCAGCGGCTGGGTGCCCGCAAAATAGCGCAGGGACCACGCCGTCAGAGCGACGAACGCGATCCCTATCAAGACTAACAGTATCCGAAGAGTGCGGGGACTCATTTGGCGATCGCGGGCAAGATGGGCGGTCCAGGCGGCGTTGACCCGCCGGTGCCTGTGGTCCCGGTCGTGCCAGTGGTCCCGGTCGTTCCCGTCGTGCCTGTTGTCCCAGTGGTTCCCGTCGTGCCTGTGCTGCCGGTTCCGATCCCGCTGGAGTTACCGTTGCCGCCCCCGCCTCCGCACCCGGCCAGCAGTGCAGCCAGCGCCAGGCCTGTGCCTAGCAAGGCCAACCGCTGTCCGAACCGCTTATTGTCGCCTAAGAAGGTCATCGTATTCCCTTTCCGAAAAGTCCGTCCTCGCGTCGCTGCGTGCGACACCTCTATTATAAGGCAAAAGTTGCCGGAGCGCAAGCCCTCCCAGTTTTTTGCCAGCCTTTAATATGCTCGATTTGTTTAGCAAGCAAACAAAAATAATATTTGCCAATTGTTGTAAACAGATTTATTCGTCGTATAAATA
>JAYTRQ010000414.1:0-4837 GCA_043746125.1 Armatimonadota bacterium
TTTAAGTATCGCGTCATCCAGCTTAATCGCCTGCCTTGGCGACGGTTCGTGCGTCAGGAGAACCCAGTGGCGAGTGCGCTGATGGCGAAGATGCGGATGAGCGTGCGGGACCGGCCGAAGGTGAAGGCGGAGTGCCTGCGGCTTCTGGCGAGCCTGAAGCTGGACCCGGCCCGTGCGACGCTGATCGGCGGGTTTGTGGACAGCTACTTAAGGCTGACGGCGCAGGAGATGAGGCGTTACGAGCGCGAGGTGGCTGGGTTCAATCCGACAGAAAGGGAGGCGACGATGGAAATGGTGACGAGTTGGCGTCTGCAAGGCCGGCAAGAGGGCAGGCAAGAGGGCAGGCAAGAGGGGCTGACGCAGGGCAAGGAGGCGCTGGTGGAACGGCTGCTCCGGCGGCGTCTCGGCTCGGTCCCGGTGAGCGTTACGGAGCGGCTGAACCGGCTCTCACCGGACCAGCTCGACGATCTGGGCGAGGCCCTGCTGGACTTCACCGGCCAGGCCGACCTGGAACAGTGGCTCGCACAGCATTAGGCCAGCGGAACCCGCGCCGGCCCCAGCGCGTTGACTCGCCATGACCCTTTTCGGTGGCTTCTTCGGCCTATTCCTCGTCCTGCTCGTGATCTGGGAGGGGTTCGAGACCATCATCCTCCCCCGCTCCGTTACCCGGCAGCTCCGGCTGACGCGCGGGTTCTACCGCGCCTTGTGGCCATTCTCCGCCAAAGTCGCCAAACGGCTGCCGGACAACCGGCGTCAGTTGTTTCTGTCCTATTTCGGGCCGGTCTCGCTGCCCCTCTTGCTGGTCTTCTGGGCGATCATGCTCGTCTTCGGGTTCGCCCTGATGCAGTCGTCATTGCCGCTCGGGCTGGATACCCTGCCCGGCATGACCCACTTCCAGACGGCCCTGTATCAGAGCGGGGTGACGTTCTTCACCCTGGGCTACGGCGACGTCACACCGCACACCAAAATCACTCGCGTTCTGTCGGTCGTTGAGGCGGGAGTCGGCTTCGGCTTCCTGGCCGTCGTGATCGGCTACCTGCCCGTACTGTACCAGTCCTTCTCCCGGCGTGAGGCGATTATTTCCCTCCTGGATGCCCGCGCGTCGTCGCCGCCCTCGGCCACGGAGATGCTGCGGCGCCATGCTGAACGGGGCCGCATGGCGTCCCTCATCCCCCTGCTGGCCGACTGGGAGGAGTGGGCGTCAGAGCTTCTAGAGTCGCACCTGTCTTACCCCGTCCTGTCCTACTACCGCTCGCAGCACGATCATCAGTCGTGGCTGGGGGCGCTGACCTGCATCATGGACACCTGCGCCGTCATTATCGTCGGCAGCGTGGGCGGCCCGGAGTGGCAGTCGGAGCTGCAATGGCAGGCCCGAATGACGCTGGCGATGTGCCGCCACGCCGTCATTGACCTCACCTACGTTTTCAACCGGAACCCCGCCCCGCTCGACCCGGAGCGGCTGACGCCAGCGGACCGGGAGAAGATGCGCCAGATTCTCGCGGGCGTCGGCCTCCCGCTCTGCGACGGGGCGGAGGACGACGTCAGGCTGGACGAGCTTCGCGCCTTATACGATCCGTACGTCCATTCTTTGAGCGACTTCCTGATGTTCGACCTACCACTCTGGCTGCCGGACCCGGACGCGCCGGATAACTGGCAGATGAGCGCCTGGAATCACAATACGAGGCACTTTTAGGCGATGGCGGCAGAGAAACAAGATTGGGACACGCGGGCATGGGTGCTTGGGATCGTCGGCGGCCTTGTGGGGGGCAGCCTGACGGCCTGGTTCAGCTACCCGCCCCTCGTGCGGAAGCTGCATGCGTCCCACAGTGCCGAATGGATCAGCGGTATTGCGGCTATTCTGACCGTTCTTGTCCTGCCTGGCCTGGTCAGCGGACTTGCTCGGCGGCGGACATTCCTCTGGGGGCTGGTCCCTCTGATCCTCGTTCTCCTCGCCGTGGACGTCGAGAACTGGGTCGAGAGCGGCGCGAAAGACGTGACCAAGAACTTCTGGCCATTACTGGCCTTTGCCTGCGCCTGCCTCATCCTCTCCTCCGGCCCGGTCTCCCTGTTCCGCTGGCTGCTCGTCCGCGCACGGCGCAGACGTGAGGCGGCCATAGCCTTCATTCAGGCACAGCGGGAAGCCGCCGCCATACACCGCGAGGGTGTCTGGCCCCCGCCGCCCGACTACCGCCCGTAGTCAGCACGAGGGGAATGTGCTATACTTGAAGCAGTATGAGTACGAAACTAAAAGTCGCCGTCGTGGCGATGCAGGGCGATTTCCAGAAGCACTTAGACATGCTGACCGGCCTGGGCGCGGACGCCTACCCGGCACGGACCGCCGCCGACATCGCGCGGGCGGATGGGATCGTCCTGCCGGGCGGCGAAAGCACCACCATCGGCAAACTGCTGACGCGGTATGGGGTGGACGAGGCTATTAAGCAGGCATCCGGGCAAGGGAAGCCGATCTATGGGACCTGCGCGGGCCTGATTTTGCTGGCCCGCGAGATCGCCGAGGGCACGGGGGAGCGAGGCGGGCAGCCAACCCTGGGGCTGCTGGACGTCTCGGTCGCCCGCAACGCCTTCGGGCGGCAGTTGGATTCGTTTGAAGCGCCCCTGGACGTGCCAATTCTGGGCGAGGAGCGGTTGCGGGCGGTCTTCATCCGTGCCCCCTACGTCACCCAAACCGGGCCGGACGTTGAGACGCTGGCGACATACAACGGGAAGACCGTGTTCGTGCGCCAGGGCGTCATTCTCGGCAGCGCGTTCCACCCAGAACTGACGGACGACGCCCGGACGCACCGCCTGTTCCTGTCGCTGATTGAGCGTGGGCCATGACGATTAGGGGCCGCTGGCTGGCCTTACTGGCCTTGGCTCTCCTGCTAGGATTGGGAGTGGCCTGGCTGCATCCGCACGGTCTGGAGGCGGCCGGGGGAAAGCCTTCTCCGCCTGACGCCCCGCCCCTCACTCTCCTGTGGAGCCGGCAGATCGCCGGATTTCGCGGCGCCGCCCTGTCGCCACAGGGGGAGCTAATCGCCCTCAGCAGCGGCGCAAGGGGTGCGATCTCGCTGTGGCACTGGCGGACGCAGCCGGACAAGCCCCTTTGGATACACCCCGCCACGGGGGCCTCATCGGTGGCCGTCAGCGCGGCCGGGTCGTTCGTCCTCGCCTGGTCCGCCCTGGACCCGGCCCACCCGGACTTCACCATCCTGCGCGGCGAAGAAGGCACGACGCTCTCCCACAGGCGGCTCGACGGCGCGATCTGGGACGCGCAGTTATCCGCCGACGGCTGCTACGCCGGAGCGGTCACGGGCGGCAAGTTCCTGCACCTGTACACCCTCAGCGACCAGCCCTACACAGACCAAGACAAGCGCATCCATCCCCCCTGGTCTTTGGGCGGTATCGGCACCTCGCTCTCATTCACGACGGCAGGCTCGTATCTCGTAACGGGGTCATGGGATGACAGCGGGATCGCCTGTTACACGCCGCTTGGAGCGCGGCTCTGGCAGTACCCCGAGGACGCGGACGCGCGGCGGCGGATGGCCGACCGACTGTTCACTGCCCAGCTTTCGGGCAGTGGCCGGTACGTGCTGGGTCTGTCGTACGGAAACGTCCGGGAAAGTGACCCGACGCTCTACCTATGGCGCAGTGACGGCGGCGGCAATCCTCTCTGGAAGATGGATTTCGGGGAGGACGCGTTCTACCCGACCGCCCAGATCACGGCGGACGGGCGGTACGTGGCGGTCTCGTACCTGCGTCAAATCGTGCGCGGCGACCAGAGCCTGTCCGAGCGGAAGGTGCGCGTGCTGGACCGGGACGGGAACGTACTGTGGGAGCGGGGCGGGCTGCTGTTCTCCCCTACCCTGGTCGCTCTGGCCCCGGACGGGCAGCGGATCATCGTCTCGGACGGACAGCGGACGTTGTACGCCCTAGACGCGCAGGGGCGTCTGGTGACGAGCTATCCACTCCCCGGCTCGATCCGACAGACGACGGTCTCGGCTGACGGGAAGAGCCTGCTGGTCTATTCAGGCGACGGGACGTTAAGCCTGTTCCGTCTGGGCTAGGGGAGATCGCGCAACACGCGCGTGCGCTAGGCGGACCCGGAGGCAGGTGGGGCGGGTGTAAGACTCCCCGCCCCGACACGGCCTTGACTTCCCCTCCGCGTCCGTTCTCAGGGCTGCGCGTCGAGTTCGGCGAGACCGAAGTCCAGGCCCTGCCCGCCTTTCGTCTGGTGGACGTGGGCGGCCAGCGTCACCGTCGCGCCAGGCATCAGAAACGCCTTAGCGGCGGGGGTGACGTCCACCGTGTCGTAGCCGCTGTTGTAGCCGGTCTCGTCGGCGGCGGGGACGCCGTTGACGTAAATCTGGACGTCCTCGTCGTGGTAGACCATGAGCACGAGGTCCCGGTATGGCCCGGCGGGGAGCGTGACCGTCCGCCGTATCCAGAGGTCGCCGGGAGTGTCGGCCCACTTGGTCCCGGTGGGAATGGCGCCCGGCACGTTGTTGCCGAACGGGGCTGCTCCCCGCTTCCAGGCGCTGTCGTTGAAGTCGGTCTTGAACCAGTTGGCGGGCGGCGGGGTGGCAGTCGTGACGTAGCGCCACGTCGCGGGGGTCACCGAGGAGTTCGGGACGAGATACGTCACTTTAGGCTGGGTGGGCAGCGGCGCCCAGTTGGCGGCTTTCACCAGGTCGCGCGAAGACCACTTTTTCCAGCCCGCCCGGTCGGTCAGCATCTTGACGAACAGGCCGCCGACGACCGGGCGGGCGTGGAAGAAGTTGCTGCGGATGTCGTCGGTGGTGTACCCGTCGGCCAGCGGATCGCGGGCCGAGGTCTCATTCAG
>JAYTRQ010000415.1:0-14431 GCA_043746125.1 Armatimonadota bacterium
GGCTTCTTCGGCTCGTTCCTAGGTTCAGCTTTCGGTTCCATGCCGCCATTATCGGTGCATTGCGGGCGAAAGTTCAGCCTCCGTTTTGAAATACATTCTTAGGGTTTTTTGCTTGCAAAACGCGGGCGGGTGCGCTAAACTAAGTGGCAGGAGAAACCATCCATGCCTTCCGTTCCCTTTTACATTCTCGATTCGTTCACCCGCACGCGCTACGCCGGCAACCCGGCCGGCGTTGTCCTGCCCGATGTGCCGCTCACCGAGAGCCAGATGCGCGATTTTGCGGGCGAACTGCATCTGGAAACGGCGTTCGTCCTGCCCTCGGACGATCCCGACGCCGACTTCATCGCCTGCTACTACACAGCGACGGACCGCGTTCCCCTCTGCGGACACGACACCATCGCCCTGGCGACTGTGCTGGCACATACCGGGGTAATCACCCCCCCAGCCACGATCCGGCTCAAGACAGACGTTGGCGTCCTTGCCGTCTCAATCGCGAAAGACCTGGCCATCACGATGAACTTAGCCTTACCAATTTACGGTGAGCCAATTGACCCTGCCGGGGCGACCGAGGCGTTGGGTCTGCCCTTGAACGAGATCACCGACACCGGCCTGCCGGTGCAGATCGTCTCCACGGGAAGCCCATTCCTGATTGTCCCAGTCGCCCACCGGGCGTCCATCAGCGCCCTCGCTCCGAACATGGACGCGCTGATCGCCTACGGAGACGGCTTTGAGGAGGCCCTGGTCGGCTTCTACGTCTGGACGACGGAGACCGAAAGCCCTGACGCCCAGGTCCACGCCCGCTGCTTCTGCCCGGCCGTATCCCTGCCGGAAGACCCGGCCACCGGCACGGCCAGCGCGGCCGTCGGCGCTTATTTGGTGCGTCACGGCCGACTCCCCCACGCCTCCGGTGGCAGCGTGAACTTCCGAACGGAGCAAGGATACGCGATGGGCCGACCAGGGAACGTCCAGGTGAGGATGGAGAGGGACGGCAGTGCGATTCGCTGCGTTCAGGTCAGTGGATATGCGGCTCTGGTGGCGGAAGGTCAAGTCTGGTTCTAGAGCGCATCCGGGTACAATATAGCATGAGTACTCTTGCCGTCCCCACCCCGCCCGCCATCCCTGCGACCGTAGATGACAGCGTCAACGCCGCCATTCTGGCCGTCTCGGAAGACACCATTCAAGGCTTTTCCGAGGACCCGTTCGGCGAGATCGCCGAACGCTCTGGCGTGTCTCTGCCCATCGTGATTGAGCGCATCCAGGCAATGCTGCGGGCGGGTACGATCCGGCGCGTCCGGCAGACGCTGATGGCGACGAACCTTGCCCAAGGCTCCCTTGTCGCCTGGCAGGTCCCCGGCGACCGTCTGGACGCGGCCTTCTCCTATATGTTCGAGCAGGACCCATTCTCGGGTCACGTCGTCGTCCGCTCCACCGACTCCGCCACGCCTGGCTCACAGTACCGGCTCTGGACCACGCTCAAAGTCCCGCAGGGCTACTCGCTGTCCAAGCACGCAGACTTCCTGGCCGCCCACGTCGGCGCGGAGTCCTACCGACTGATGCCCGCCAAGCGGCTCTTCGCCCTGGGCGTCGGCCACATCCGCCGCCGAAACCTGTCCATCGGCAGTATGGCGGACGTGCCCGCCGATGTCTTGGACACGCAGATTGTGTCCCTGAGCGCTCTGGACTGGCAGGTGCTGACGGCCTTGAAGCGGGAGTTTGAGCCAAGTGAGATCGTCCGAGACCTGTGGCAAGCGCGGGCGGAGGAGGCGGGAGTGGACCGCGAGACGTTCAGCCGGGTCGCCCGGTCCCTACACGAGCGGGGCGTCATCGGCCGGTTCTCCACGTTCCTGGAGCACGTCAAGCCCACGGCGGGGGATCAGCGGGTGACGCGCTACAATGCCCTGTTCCACTGGGCCGTGCCCCAGGGGCGGGAGATCGAGGCGGGGCAGGAAGTCGGCCGGTTCCATGTGATGACCCACGCCTACTGGCGAGAGGGCGGGCTGGAATTTCGCAACGTCAACATCATGGGTGTCGCGCACGGTCTGGACAAGTCCGTTCTGCTGGCACACAAAGCTGCCATTGACGCGCATCTTGAGTCGGTCGGCCTCCCGGTTGGCTACACCAATGTCTTCTGGGGCGGCCGGAGCGAGATCAAGCCGTCGGAGATCGCCCCGGACGCCTACCGCGCGTTCTGCACGGAGAACGGACTCGACCCGGAATCAATGCGGTCGTAACAAAAGATTGCGCCTGAGGGTGGGGAGGACAGATCGGAAGGACGTACGCATTCTGTAGGAAGCAGTTGACGCCCGCACAAACGACGATTCGCGCATGCCGGAAACGCTTGCAGAGTACGGCGCATTTCCGGAACAGATCAAGCCGCAGATCTAAACCGCTCCGGCGCGGGCGACGCTCGTGGTCAACCAGCACTTACAGCGGACAGAGTGAGAATGTCCCACGGCTTGTGGGACAAATTCCTTGGGGCCACAACGTAACTCTTCTGGAGAAGCTGAAAGACGCCGCGACCCGCGATTGGTATGCTCAGACGGCCTTTGACACTGCGATGCTTCGTCGTCCTTGGTCGCAAAGCGGTGGCGTTCAAGCCGGAGTTCGTGGGCAAGATCAACTTCTATCTGGCCGCCGTGGACGACATGCATCGGCCTCCTGCTGTGCCGCAGCAAGCAGAAACTTACCATGGAAGATGCCCTGTGGAACGTCGCCACGCCCATCGCCGTGTCGGAGTTCGTCACACGCCTGGTGAACCAGATCGAGGACGATTTGAAGACGAGGCTTGAACAGAGGGACGACGTTAACGAAGACTGACACGATCAGACACAGCGAGGAGATGCGAATGGGACGGCGTTTCAATCGGTCAGCCGCAATAACTCTCGGCCTGGTCGCTTTCACCTGCCTCGCGGCACGCTACGCTTGGCCGACGCCCTGGATTTACACACAGGACCGCAGCCGGCGCACCGGCAGACTCACCCAGATCCCTGAGTGGCGGTATCCGGATGGTACATATAAGCCTCCTCAAGACATCAACGGGCACCCACCTGTAGCCCAATCCAATTTGGATTTTCTTTGGCAGTCTTTGCAGAGTCCTACCTTGCCGAGCGACCACCCAACACCCCGCGTAGCTCTGATTGTCCCAAAGGCGGTGGTCATCCCACTCTCGGCCCTGTCGCTCAGGAGCCGACATATGCGGGGAAAGATGGGTCAGATCCGTTACGGGACGTCCGCCCGGCACGTCTTGCGCCTCCTGGGGAGGCCAGCCACAGTCTGGGGGGAACCTCTGATGAACTCCGGTCATGACATACAGCACTGGGATTACGCAGTCGGCGAGATAGACATAGAGGATGGGGATTATGTCGTGTGCGTCAGCAGCATCGGTAGCGGGATAACGGACACTAACCAATGACACGTATCAAAATCTGTGGCCTGACTAATCAATCAGACGCCTTAGCGGCGGCGGACGCCGGGGCGGACGCGCTGGGCTTCATTGCCGTTCCCGGCAGCGTGCGCTGCCTGTCGCCTGAGACCTACCAGGAGATCTCCGCCACCCTACCGCTCTTCGTCAAGCGCGTCGTCGTCTCCCACCGCCCTGAAGACGCCGAGGACTATCTCGGCGAATACGTCCAGTATTACGAGGACACGGCGGACAAGTCACGCTTCCGGCGCGGCTCGCAGTGGCGAATCAAGGCATTTCGGATGCAGGGCGAGTCCAGCCTGGCCGAGATTGAGGCGTTTTCGGAACCCGTCGGCGCGATTCTGCTGGATGCGTACCACAAGGATAAGCTTGGTGGGGCGGGTGAGACCTTCGACTGGTCACTGGCCGTCCGGGCGAAGGCGCTGACGGAGTGGCCGGTCATCCTCTCTGGGGGTCTGACGCCGGAGAACGTGCAGGATGCCCTGGAAACTGTGAGGCCTTACGGCGTGGACGTTGCGTCGGGCGTTGAGTCCGCGCCGGGCATCAAAGACCATGCCAAAATTAAAGCCTTTGTGCGGGCAGTACGGGAGTGGGACCTACGGCAGTAGCCGTCGGCGTTGACATCCTCCGCCCCGGATGCTACAATACAGGAAGATTTAGAAGGAATCAACATCGATGGCAACGCTAACGGCAGAACGCGAAATTGCGAAAACGAACCCAAACAAGTACGTCGCCGACGCGCAGGGGCGATTCGGAGGCGAGTTCGGCGGGCGGTTCGTGCCCGAGACGCTCATCCCGGCCCTGGACGAGTTGACCCTGGCCTACGATAAGGCCAAGGCAGACCCCACTTATCAGGCCGAGATCGCCTACTACGCTAAGAACTATGTGGGACGGCCGACGGCCCTGTTCTTTGCGGAGAAGATGACACGTGAGCTGGGCGGGGCACGGATCTATTTAAAGCGCGAAGATCTGGCCCACACGGGCGCACACAAGATCAATAACGCACTTGGGCAGATATTGCTCGCCAAGCGGATGAACAAGCCGCGCATTATCGCCGAGACCGGCGCGGGCCAGCACGGGGTCGCAACAGCCACGGCCTGTGCCCTGTTCGGCTACGAGTGCATCGTCTACATGGGCGAGGAGGACGTGGCGCGGCAGGCGCTCAACGTCGTGCGGATGAAGCTGCTGGGCGCGACGGTCCGGCCCGTTTCCTCAGGCACAAAGACGCTCAAGGACGCGCTGAACGAGGCCATGCGGGACTGGGTGACGAACGTCCACGACACGCATTACATCATCGGCACCGTGGCCGGACCGCACCCATATCCGACGATGGTCCGGGACTTCCAATCTATCATCGGCATTGAGGCGCGTCGGCAGATGCTGGAAGACGTTGGGGCGCTCCCGGACGCGGTCGTCGCTTGTGTCGGTGGCGGCTCTAACGCGATGGGCATCTTCTACCCATTCGTCCATGACGAGTCCGTCAAGCTGATCGGCGTCGAGGCGGCCGGACATGGCATACATACGGACAATCACGCGGCAACTCTGACGATGGGCACTAAAGGTGTCCTGCACGGGTCTGCCTCCTACGTGCTTCAGGACGAGTACGGGCAGGTGTCAGCGACGCACAGCGTCTCGGCCGGTCTGGATTACCCCGGCGTCGGGCCGGAACACGCCTTCTTCAAGGACATCGGCCGGGCCGAGTACGTTTCGGTCACGGATGACGAGGCTTTAGAGGCCTTCCAGTGGTGCGCCCGGATGGAGGGTATCATCCCAGCCCTGGAGACGTCCCATGCATTCGCCTACGCCCGCAAACTCGCGCCGCAGATGCGGCGGGACGAGACCCTGGTCATCTGTCTGTCCGGCCGGGGCGACAAGGACGTGGATTCGGTCGCAGGCCGGTTGGGGCTGCTCTGATGTCCCACCCCTACCGCCTGGATCAGACATTCGCGCGGCTCAAAGCCGATGAGGAGGGGGCGCTGGTCGCGTTCATCACGGCGGGAGACCCGACCATTGAAGGCACGCCGGACCTCGTCGCCGCCCTGGCCGACGCGGGCGCGGACATCATAGAACTCGGTATCCCCTATTCCGACCCGCAGGCGGACGGGCCGAGCATCCAGGCGTCTTCTCAGCGGGCTTTGGACCGGGGCATGACGCCCGCGACGGTCCTCCAGATGGTGCGGGACGTCCGCGCCAAAACGGACGTTCCGCTCGTGCTGATGACCGCTTACAACATCCCACTCAAATATGGCCTGGAGCGGTTCGCCCAGGCCTTCGCGGAGGCGGGCGCGGACGGGGCCATCCTGACTGACCTCCCCCCCGAAGAGGCCGAGCGTTGGAAGGCAGCAGCGGAGTCTCACGGGCTTTCCACCGTCTTCCTCATCGCTCCCACATCCACGCCGGAGCGAATCGCTTTAATCGCCCACAACACGACTGGCTTCGTCTACTGCGTCTCCCGCACAGGCGTCACAGGGTCGCGGGCAGAGCTGCCGCCGGAGCTACAGGCGCTGATCGCCCGCGTCCGGGCCGCTACCGACAAGCCTGTCTGCGTCGGATTCGGCGTCTCGCGACCGGATCACGTCGCCCAGGTCATCCAAAATGCCGACGGCGCGGTCATCGGCAGCGCCCTGGTAGACTTCCTGCACGCGCACGCGGGAGACCCGGACAGCGCCGCGAAGCTGACCGATCTCGTCCGAAGTTGGAAGGCCGCGACGCGCCGCCCGTAGGGGAAGAAACTCTGTCCTTGTCCTCTGCTTCCGTCCGTCTTGCCCTCGGTCGCCTCCCCAGAATGGGGGGCCGGGGGGGGGGGCAATCCCACACTATGTACACCAAAGAGCAGTTCAGCAAGACTATTGATAACACCCTCCTGCGCCCGACCAGCACGCGCGACGAAGTGCTGCGGCTGTGCGAGGAGAGCGGCCTGCGCCACTTCGCATCCGTCTGCATCCTCCCCTGCTGGGTCGGCGCAGCGGCCCGCGCCCTGGCCGGGTCGGACGTCAAGGTCTGCACCGTCGTCGGGTTCCCCTTCGGCGCGACCACCAAGCTCTCCAAGGCTTACGAGACGAAAAATGCCATCGCCAATGGCGCACAGGAGATAGACGCGGTACTGAACCTCGCCCGGTTCAAGTCCGGCGAGTTTGACGCCGTCCTGGAAGACCTGCGCGGGCTGGTGGACGCCACCCGCGCTCCGGGCCAGTCCGACGACTCGCGCCGGGTTCTGCTCAAAGTCATCATCGAGACGTGCTACCTGAGCGACGACGAGAAAGACGTCGCCGTTAAGCTCGTCCAGGATTCGGGCGCGGACTTTGTCAAAACCTCTACGGGCACGGCGGGCGGGGGCGCGACGACCGAGGATATCCGCCGCATCCGCCGCGCCCTCGGCCCCTCCTCGGTCGGCATTAAAGCCTCCGGCGGCATCAAGTCGGTCGAGACGGCCTTGCAAATGCTGGATGCGGGCGCGAACCGTCTGGGCACGTCCTCCGGCATCGCCCTCTACGATGCCTACGACCCCAGCGCTTACGAGTAGTCTGCCCCTGCCGGGTATACTTACGGTATGCCCGCCTATACCACCGATGCCGTCGTACTCCGACGCCTGCAATACGGCGAGACGGACAACATCCTGACCCTGTATTCCCCCGACAAGGGCCGGTTCTCCGCCATCGCCAAGGGCGCCCGCAAGGCCATTTCCCGCCTCTCCGGGGCCACCGAGGTCCTGACGTTCACCCGCTTCGGCCTCGCGAGTGGCAAGTCTCTGGAGATCGTCACCCAGGTAGAAGTCCAAGAGTCATTCACCCATCTGCGCGAAGACTTGACCCGGCTCGCCCACGGCCTCTACCTCGCTGATCTGGTAGACCACGCCGTCGAGGAACACGCCCCTAACCCCCTGCTGTTCGACCTGCTGCTCGCCGCCCTTCGCCAGTTACAGACCTTAACGCCGCCGGAACTGGCCGCCCGCTGGTTCGAGATTCAAGTCTTGGGCGACATGGGCTACGCCCCCGACCTGTCCGAGTGCGCCGTCTGCTCGGCCCCCGTCCCCGGCGACTTCGAGCGCGACGAGACGTTCGCCCTGTCCGCCTCGCTGGGCGGCGCGGTCTGCCCCCGCCATGCCCGCCCCGAGTCCAACGAGGACCACACGGCTCTTGGGATCGGCGCCCTCCGGCTAATGCAGACCTTGGAGCGCCTGGGCCTGGACGGTTCCGAAGCGTTAGCCGTCCTGCCCGTCGCCGGCCCCAAGAGCCTCGACCAGACCCGCCTGGCCCTGCGCCGGTCCCTCCGCTTCCGCACCGAGCATGACCTGAAAAGCCTGGAGTTCTTGGACAGCCTGCGGCACTAAGCAGGACAGTTCAGTCTATTATCGAAATAAGCTTTTGCTACACATCAGCTTTTACTTTCTCAAGGCGAACTGCAATCACGAGGACCAAAATGAACGAAAATCAGAGCCAAACAGAATCGTTGCTGGACATCATCAACGGAGTGGATAATTCATCAATTGCTCTACCCGAATTCCAACGGGATTTTCGTTGGGAGATGAGCCAGACCTACGACTTGTTCGACTCCTTGATAAAGGACATTTTCATTGGCACCATTATTTACGGCAAACCATCCTTTGGTATGACTCTGCGAGAGATCGATCAGCGTCCCAGAAAAGGCAAAGGGAGTAATGCTCTTCTCAAAATGAAGAGCCACGACACTCTCCAGATCAAGCAACTCGCACAAACGCAAAACCTTAGGATCGTATTAGACGGTCAGCAACGTATCACATCAATCTACCGTGCCATCAAAGGCCTCGACACCGTGTTTGTGGTATTAAAGGAAGACATAGACGTCACAAAACTCAGCAATCTTTCCTTAGAAGATCTAGTAGACCACGTTGAAGGGACTGATGACGCTTCATCAGTTTCTATCAAGCTTTCAGATGCGTATAAAGCTGAAGATAAAACACTGGATGACGAAGACATCAATATGATGTTCATGGCTTCCACATTTGCCAAAGTTAAAGTTTTGACTCCTGAGACCCAAGCGTGTAGAGACTTTCAGAGGATATACAGGCGAGCGGTGAGAAAGATCGTAGATCTGTTTAAGCAGCAGAAAATGGTAGCATTCTATCTTTTAGATATGAGTCTAGATAAATTTTGCTTGTTTTTTGAGCGGAGCAACAGCCGAGGAATACAACTTGATTTCACCGATATTCTGGCGGCTAAACTTTATCATGGCTTTAATCTGCGTGCGAAGATGGAAGAGTTTGAGAGCCAAAGCAAATTTAAGCTTAATAGAGAAGTAGTCGTTAGGGCAATCGCCTATATTGTGGCGGTGGATAGTGGGCGACCTATTAAAATTGACAAAAAGACCATTTTAGAAGTTCTGGATGCTAAGGACTTTGACCGTCACTGGACAACCGTATGCGAACTTTTCTCTGAGAGTCTTCAATATCTCGCGAGTCAGCATTTTATAATGTCTCAAGACTGGATGCCCTCAGAGAATATGCTTCTTCCTATAATGATGTTCCGTAGGCAGATCAAAGGTTTTGATCGCATGGGTCAAGCCCAGAAAACTTTCCTGGAGTTCTGGTACTGGTCGTCTATCTTCTCAAACCGGTATAGCACAGCCTCCAATGAAGCTATCATCGTCGATAGTGGGGCGCTGATCCAGGTGGCACTGGGACAAAGGATAATAGCGAAGAACTTCTTCATCCGGCTGCGTTCTTTAATCACAGAGGCCCCTGATCTATTCAGCTACAACAAGAAATCAAGCACTATCTATCGAGGAATACTGAACTTTTTGGGATTTATAGAAAAGGGGTTGAAGGACTGGAACAGTAACCAGAAGATAGATGTCACCATGCGTCTCGAAGATCATCACATCTACCCTAGAGCGTATGTGTCGAGCAATCATGCCTTCATCGGCATGGAGAAGTCGCTTGCGGATGAGCGAGTGGATTGTGTCGTTAATCGAACTCTCATCCCAAAAATCCTGAACATCCAGATTGGGAAAAAGTCTCCAAGTCAATATCTATCCGAGATTGAGGAGCGTAATCCAAAACTCGCGGAGTGTGTTGCAACTCATCTTCTGCCCGAAGGAATGATACATGACAGTAGCTGGGATGACTACTTTAGCCTGTTTCTAGACGAGAGAGCAAATCAGATATTCGGCAAAATCGAGGCGATAACGAGCGCACTAGCACCAGAAATGGTTAAAGATTTTGGCACACCGAATGACATGGCGGACCTGACACAGCATAAAGAGAAGGCCAGGCTAAAAGATTTGTTAGCTCTAGGAAGGGTTCAAGCTGGAGAGCGAGTTTATACACGCAAAAGGCCAAACCAATTTGCAATCATTGTGGATGGGGACAGTGTAGATTATGAGGGACAACGCCTGCTCATCAACACCTGGGGGCAACAGATGACGGGGTGGAAATCCATCAGTATATACGACTCTGTTTTTCTGGAACGAACAGGACAACCACTCAAAATGCTAAGGGAGATGTAGGGAACGCTACTCGTACCGGAACGCCGTGTCGCCGATCTGGATCATGTCCCCGGCATTGAGCGGCCTGGCGTCCCCCACCCGTGCGCCGTTGACGAACGTGCCGTTGGAGGAGCCGTCATCAGAGACGGTGTGGCGGCCGTTCTCGTAGGTGATCTTGGCGTGGGAACGGGAAACGGATGTGTCGGCGGGCAGGGCGACGTCCCGCTCGGGGGCGCGGCCGATCCGAACCGGCGCATGGGTGAGCGGGAAGGACTGGCCTAAGTAGGGGCCGGAAACGCAGACTAACCGGCTCCCGAGACCGCCGGACGGGCCGCCAACGCTCAGGACGGTGACGTCGCCAGCAGGGGCCACGCCCATCTGCGCGACGACGTCCGTTGGGATGGTAAGCGAAGGGCGCAGGCCGGCGTTCGCAACACCAGCGAGTTCCTGACCGACGTAAGGGTGCGGGGCGGCCGCGGGAGACGCAGGAGGCCGGGGGGCGGCGTTTGTCCGCGTCGCCTTCTCGTGGAACAGCAGCGTCCGCTTGGCGATCTGGATCGTGTCGCCGTCCGCCAGCCACTGCTCCCTGGCGACTGGCTGCCCATTCACCAGCGGCGGCGTCCAGGCCGAACCTCGCGGCCCGCCCTCCCCCACGAAGCGCAGACGGTGCCGCCCCTGAGTGGGTAGCGCCTCAATAACCAGGTGCGTCGGCGCAATGGCCGCGTCCCCGTACAGGCCGATGTCGGACAGCTCGCTGCGGCCGACCGTCGTGATGGGCTTGGCGATCAGGTACTCTTTCCCCTCATTCTTTCCCAGCACCAATCGAACCCAAGTCTGCTTGAACAGGTTCTGCACCAGCCCGACGAAGAAGCCAATCAACGCTCCGGTCGCGGCCAGAGCGAGGAGCCGCCCAAAACTGGAACTGTCAAAGAGGTTGGCGGTGATCTGGAACAGCGCCCCGCCGAACAGCCCGCCGAGGAGGCCCCCAAATCCGCCCTGCCGCGCAATGACCGGGGAACGCCGTGCGAGGCCCTGAGCGGCCCCGGCGACGCCGCCGATGAGCGCCCAGCCGAGGGAGCGGGCGAGTAGGATGACGAGGAACTGGCCGACGGAGAGGTTCGGATCGTTCGGGTCCGCGTGCGACAGCGAGTACAGGCCGCCGAAAATGGACTGCCCGATCGCCAGGCCGACGTACCCGCCGGCGAAGCCTGCCAGGGCGCTGACGACCAAGAGCCGCTGCGTCTGACGCGCAGAGCCAAGCGAAAGCGAGTCCACGAGACCGAGCAACAGGCCCAGCAGGAGGCCGAAGATCGCCCCGTAGAGCAGGAACTTTGGGTCGCCAAACAGGCCCGACCGGACCAGATGGTGAGGCTGGAAGACGTCGGCGAACCAGCCCGTCGCGTCGGTCAAGGCCCAGGCCAAAAGGCCGGCCAGGCCGCCTGCGAGGAGGTTCAGATAGGTTTTAGCTTGGAGTGACATCGTTGTCTCAGGCGAAAAATCAGCGCAGGGCGACACGAGCGACGTCCCGAAACTGACGCGCCCGGTGCTGGACGCCCGCCCAGTCGCTGCCGGTGACATGGTGGCGGAAGACGGTCTCGACCTCCCGGACCCGGAAGCCGGCCTGAATGGCCCGCACTGTGAGGTCCACTTCGACGCCGAAGCCGGGTGCGAACGTGCCGCCCAGCGCTTCCAGCACGGCGACTTTGACGGCACGCTGGCCGGACAGCGGCTGCTGAAAGGCTTGACCGGTGCGCCGCGCGATGCCCCAGCGGGCCAGACGGACAACTAAACCAGCGCCGCCGGACCGGCCGGAGGCGGCGAAGTCCGGGTCGGGGGGGAGCATCCCGACCGTCATGTCGGCCTCGTCTGCAACGATCGGTGGGAGCAGTTTAATGGCTTCCCCCGCCGACGCGCCCAGATCGGCATCCAGCAGTAGGAACACGTCGCCGAATTCGCGGGCGACGGCGTACGCGGCGGCCAGGGCCGCGCCCTTGCCGCCGTTGCGGCCCGTCAAGACCTGGGTGGCCCCCGCAGCGCGGGCCAGTTCTGCCGTGCCGTCGGATGAGCCATCGTCCATGACCACGACCGCGTGGATCTCGGGCCGGGCGCGGAGGGCGGAGACCGTCGTACCGATCCGGTCCGCCTCGTTGTAGGCCGGGATAAGGGCGCAGACTTTCATGGACTCGCTTCGCCCCCGAGCGAAGAGGGAAGCTGCTGCTTAGCCGTCGGCTTCAGGCCGTAGTCGCCCAAGTCGCCGCGCAGGGCGAACGGGAGGGCGAGCTGGCCGAGAGGCTGGTCTATGCAGTCTATAGTCGAGATGCCCACCTTCTGATAGACGGGAATCGAAGAGATATCGGCCACAAACGGCTCACAGCCGACCAGAGTGACGGGGCCGAGCACGGTGCGAAAGGCCTCAAGCAACGACCCCTCCAAGGAGTTCAGCGAGCCGTCGTCGCGGCTGCCGCCGATGAGGACGAATAACCGGCACGGTTGGGACAGGTCTCCAGTGACGGTAACCAGCCCCTGACTCTGGAGGGCGGCCAGGGCATCGGTAGACGGACCGGCGGCGTCCGTGCCGGTCGTCATGGCCGACGCCAGGGCGGTGAGCAAGGCGGTATCTTGGGCGGCAGGGTCCGAGGCGGGCGCGATGGCGGCGAGTGCGTCCCGGCGCCTGGGCGTGAGCGTCTTCCACTTGTCCGACAGCGCCACAGTCGCGACCACGGTCGCGCCTGCGTCGCTCAAGGCCGTGGTCGCCGATTCGGCCGCATCCAAATAGACTCCGGTCTGGATCAGGACGACGCGCTGGCCGGCAAGCTTGCCCCGGACGAGTTTCGGACGTAAAGTGCCGAGGATGTCCTCGTCCTTCACCACACGGTCCCGCGCCTGGTCCCGTTCCTGGGAGACCTTGTCGGCCTCGACGCGCAGCGCGGCGATGGACCGCCCCTGCCGACGCACCTGGTCCAAGCCGACCTGGGACGATCCGAAGAGGATGCCTACGCCGAGCATGAGAAAGATGGCCGTCAGGTAGAAAAGGTGGTAGCGGAGATCATGCATTACAGCAGTTTCCAGTGTGGGTGCAGACGCCACCAAATATGGATCAGTCCGAGCAGATTACCCCAGATCGGTGTTACCCGGATGACCACGATGACGACGAACAGGACAGACAGCAGCAGGGCTACCCACGCCATGAAGGGCGGATGGGGCTGGTAGAGCTTGAACACGCCCCGCGCGTCCACGAGGCGTGGCCCTACTTTGAGGCGGACCAGAAACGTGCTCGCCATTCCCGCCCGGCCTTTGTCCAGAAAGTCTTCTAAATTGGAATGAGTGCCGACGGCGACGATCAAGTCCGCTCCGTGTTCATGGGCCAGCAGCAGCGCGGCATCCTCGCTCGTGCCAGGTACGGCAAATATGTCGGCGATCAGGCCCAAGCTCTCGACGCGGGACAGGCCGGGCGCGGCCCCGTTCTTGTAAGCGTGGACGATGAGCTGCGCCCCACACTTCAGTGCCGCGTCGGAGACGCTGTCCATATCCCCTAAGATAATGTCCGGGCGCTGCCCCATCGCCAGGAGGGCATCTGCGCCACCGTCCACGGCGATTACGACGGGCCGCATCTGCTGCCAGTAGGGCCGCAGTTCCGCCAGGTCCTTCTTGTAGCCCTCGCCGCGCACGACGACCAGCACGTGCCGACCCGCAATCTTGACGCGCGGGATCGTCGGGACGTTGACCGGGTCCAGCAGCAGGTCCTTGTCGGCGTCTAGGTACTGGAGCGTGTTGCGGGCGAACTTCTCCAGCTCGGCCCCTAAGTTAGCCCGCGCCTTTTCGGTCTCACGCGCCAGCCGGGGTTCGTCCCAGCAAGTGAGCGTATCCAGCAACTTGCCGTCCTGAGACAGCCCCCAGGCCTCGTCAATAGACAGGGTGGCACCGTCCCGGAAGCGAGTGAAGTGAACCGGATCGGAGAGTTGGTATGTGGGGATGCCTGCCGCTGCCAGTACAGCCGGGCCTCGGTTAGGGTACTTGCCGCTGACGAACGGCTGGGCGTTGACCACGGCCAACACCTGCGCGTCCGCAAGGGCCTGGGCCGCCAGGGCGTCCAGGTCGGCGTGGTCTATAACGGCGATGTCGCCCGGCCGGAGCCGCTTGGTCAGGTTCTTGGTACGCCGGTCACAGCGCCCTCTTCCCTGCAAGCGTCCCAGACCTGCCCCCGCCGAAACCGGACGTACAAGCGCCACGTCGTTCGCGTTCTCCCTCTCGCCCCATACGGTCATCCCGTGTCAGTATAGCACAAAGGGCGGGGTCAGCGTATAGGGTCCGGCGTCACGGCCATCGGCGAGGCCCGTAGGAGGGTCGGCCGGAGCGGGCCGAAGTACAGCAGCAAGCTGACGAGGGCCGTCGTGAGGATGACCAGCACGCCCGGCAAGATTGGAAGCAGATGATGGCCTGACGTGAAAAAAACCAAGCATGTGGCGAGATAGACGAGCAGCAGGACCAGCGATACGATAGCCGTCCACCGGCCGCTGACCAGCATCAGCGTCAGGCCCGTCACCAGGG
>JAYTRQ010000416.1:0-14420 GCA_043746125.1 Armatimonadota bacterium
AAGATTACGGTTGCCGGCTATTTGGGTATGTTAGGTATGAACTCAATCGGCAGACGCGGAGACGCGGGAAGGCAGAAGAAACTATGAAACTGGATGGAAAAGTCGCCATTGTGACCGGCGCGGCGAGCGGCATCGGCCAGGCGATCGCGAAAGCAATGGCAGGCGAGGGTGCATCGGTCGTCATTGACTACGTCGGCGGGGCGGACGGCGCTAACCAAACCGTGCAGGCCATCCAAAGCGCGGGCGGCAAGGCCATTGCCTTCCCGGCAGACGTCTCGCAACTGGACCAGGTCAATGCGCTTATTCAGCAGGCCGTCACGACGTACGGCAAACTGGACATCCTCGTCAACAACGCCGGCATCGAGTACAAGCATCCGATTACCGAGTTCCCCCTGGACCAGTGGAACAAGATCATTGCCATCAACCTGACCGGCCCGTTTCTGTGCATGCAGGCGGCGGCAAAGCAAATGATCGCGCAGGGCGGGGGCGGGCGCATCATCAACATCTCCAGCATTCATCAGGACCTGCCGATGACGGGGAACGCCCCCTACTGTGCCTCCAAGGGTGGGCTGCGGATGCTGATGCGGACGGCCGCCGTGGAACTCGCCCCGCAGGGCATCACGGTCAACAACATCGGGCCGGGGGCCATTTTCACGCCGATTGACGCCGACGTCCAGGCCAACCCCGAGATGGAAAAAGCGTTGATGGCCGAAATCCCGCTGGCCCGCTGGGGCAAGCCGGAGGAGGTCGCCGGCCTGGCCGTCTTCCTGGCCTCGGACGCGGGTTCCTACGTCACCGGCAGCACATACTACATAGATGGCGGCATGCTGCGCCAGGCGGGGAGCCTGTAGCATAAGCCTCTGGCCTACGCACGGCGGTGGGGGGCGGGAGAAATCCTGCCCCCTTTTTGTGCGTCTAGGGCTAGGCCCAGTGACGCCGGGGAATGCCGAGTTTCGTGGTATCCTGAACAGGCGGACTCCGCCTATGCGGCAGTCAGTCTTTCTTTCGCCCCCAAAAGTTCGATGGACCACATGGGCCTGTCTGAGAATTGTGATGAGCGTACATTAAGGCTGTGAAAGCGCAAATTTTAGGAGCATGACCGCGATGCGCGAAGATCAGTTGTTGCAGCGTTTCTCCGCGAAAGGATCGGAGGCCGCTTTCGGGGAGTTGGTCCGCCGGCACTTGGACTTCGTTTACTGCATCTGCCGCCGTAAACTCGGTGACCGGGAGCTGGCGCAGGACGTCACGCAGTCGGTCTTTCTGCTCCTTGCCGCCAAAGCTGGTTCGTTCCGGCCCGGCACGGCCCTGAGCGGCTGGCTCTTCCAGACCGCCCATCACGCTTGCCAGAATGCGCTCCGCAGCGAGGCACGCAGGCGACACTACGAGCGAAAGGCGGCGCAGGAGATGGACGCGGCGAGAGGCTGGGACGGAGGCGAGCCGTGGCTGCAAGTCGAGCCTGTCTTGGATGACGCCCTGGCCGGGCTTGGCGCGGCGGATCGCGACGCCATACTCCTGCGTTTCGTGGAGGAGATGTCGCCGGAAGAGATGGCTATCGCGTTGGGAATCTCGGCCGCCGCCGCCCAAAAGCGGGTCAGCCGCGCACTGGAGCGCCTGCGGCGCGGCTTGGGACGGGCCGGGACTGCCCTGACGATCACCATGATCGGCGTGATGCTCACGGAGAAAGCGGTCCAGGCCGCGCCGCCGGCAGTAGCAGCCAACATCCTGAAGGCCGTCACCCACGCCGGCCTCGGCACGGCGCTCGCCGGGCCGGGGTCTGCGGCGTCGAGCCTGGGTGCGCCGGCCAGCCATTCCCTCGCGCTGTCAAAGGCGCAGGTGGCGCTCGCCGCCATCGTGCTTGGAGGCATCGCCCTCGGAGTTGGGGCCATACTGCTCGGCCGGTCCGGCCCGCCCAAACCTATCTCGCGGGGTGTTCCGGCTGCGGCAGGGACCGGCCTGCCGCTCCTAAAGAGGATTACGCTGCGCGGGAGCGTCCTCAACGCGGGAGGCGGTGCCGCCGCCGATGCCGCCGTCTCCATTCTGCGCTTGGACCCGGTTGACGGCGCGATGAGCCAGTTTGCCGAAGTGCGGACGGACCGCGTGGGCCGCTATGCCGCGTCCGGACCGGCGCCAGATCAGGACCGGTGGGTGGTCGTAGCCGATTCCGGAATACGCCTCGGGTTCGGCGTGCCGGGAGCGCCGTGCGTCCTTCCGCCGCCGACGCGGCTGCGGCTGCGCCTGGTCGGCGTGGACGGCCGTCCGCTGGCTGGCCTCAGAGTCCAGCCGCTCCTGCTGTCCGGGTTGGACGTGGCGGGTCGGCCGCAGACGATCAACCTCACCGGAGTCTGCCCGGAACGGCTGGTCGTGCGCTCGGACCCCACCGGGATTGCGAGTTTTGACGGCTTGCCGCAGGGATTTACCGCGTCTTTTGCCATTCTGGATCAACGGTATCAGCGGCGGCCTCCTTCAGCCGACGGCCTACCGCTGGCAGGGGACGCGGAGTCGGGCGACTTCGTAGTCTCGGTCGCCCTGGGGGCTTCAGTGAGCGGACGGTTGGTTTATGATACGACCGGCCTGCCCGCCGCCGGCGTCCGCATCGGCGCTCAGGATACGAGCACTTCGGCCTGGGGGGAGGCGCAGACGGACGCGGACGGACGCTTCCGAATCATACAACTCCCACAAGGCCGCTACAACGTCGCGGTTGACGAACAAAGCCTGCCGCTGGAAGGTGGGTGGACCGCAGCCGCGCTTCAGGGCGTCGTTCTAGGGCCGGGTCAAGCCCTTGCTGGTGGGGATCTGCGCCTCGTCCGAGGTACGCTGATTCAGGGTCGGGTCACGCTCGGTGGCAGCGGCCGGCCGGTGGCGGGGACGGAGATCGGCGCCTACGGCCCGGCCCACCCCGCGACCGGGGCGTGGGTCAGCGGGGGCTGGACCAGGTGGGACGGCGCTTACCAGATCCGCGTCCCGCCGGGCCGGCAGCATGTGTATTCTATGGGCGTTTCTGCCGGGGGTGGGGCGGACGTCGTGACGCGGGACGGCCAAGACGCTGTCGTTGACTTTGCGCTCTCAGCGCCCTCAGTTGCCCACTAGTCTGGTCCCGCTATTGTGAAAGGAGATTGCCTTGCTGTTCAACGGATTCGCATTTCTGCTTAAAGGCGGCCCCGTCATGTGGCCCCTCTTCCTGTGCGCCCTCACGTCGGCCGCCCTGATGGTGGAGCGCTCGCTCGTCCTGCGCTCCGTGCTGCAGAACGGCCGGGGTCTGCGTCGGCAGGTCCGCGCTTCTCTTGCCGAGGGGCGGGCACGGGCCGCGCTCAGTCTGGTTGAGATGCGCGGGGGGCCGGTCTCCCGGGTCCTCCAGACGGCCCTGGAGAACCGCACACTGGACCGCCAGAACTTAGAGCATCTGATCACGGAAGTCGCGATGGAGGAGACACCCGGCCTTTCGCGGGGCCTAAACCTGCTGGACACCATCATCACAGTCGCGCCGCTGCTGGGGCTGCTGGGGACGGTCACGGGCATGATCGCCGCGTTTCAGGTCGTTGCCATCTCGACCGGCCTGAGCGCCCCTGCCGAGATCACCGGCGGCGTCGCGCAGGCCCTCATCGCAACGGCGACGGGGCTTGCCATCGCGATCGTCACCCTGGTCGGCTATAATTCCCTGACCGAGAAGGTTCGAGGCATCGTCGCCGAGATGGAGATGGCGGCCACGCAGGTCATCAACGACCTGAGCCTGCGCCAGCCCGAGGGGGGATACGTCTATGAGGCTGCCGGCGGTTAAGCCGAAGAGGGCGCGGATCGAGATCGTCCCGATGATTGACACCGTCTTCTTCCTACTGGTGTATTTCCTCATCGCCAGCCTGACCATGACCCACCTGAATGCCCGGCGGGTCGCCCTACCGGTGAGCGGCACGGCGACGGACAAGCCGAAGGCCGACGTCGTGGTGACGCTCGCGAAAGACGGCCGCTGCTACGTTGACCGGGTCCAGGTCGCCGAGGCCGGGATTATCCCGAGCCTGAACCGGCGGCTGAAAGGCGATCCGAACATGACGGTCGTTCTAAACTGTGACAAGGACCAGACGGTCGCCGGGTTCGCGCGCGTACTGGATCTGGTCAAGCAGTCGAACGCCGCCTCAGTCATGGTGGCGACGACGCCCTCCAACACCTGGGTGACCCAGAAATGACGTCAAAAGAGAGGGCGATGCGATGAGGATGAAGCAGCCAGAACTGCGGAAGGCGCGGATCGAGATCATCCCAATGATTGACACAATCTTTTTCCTGCTCGTCTTTTTCATGATCACCTGGCTCACGATGGTCAAGATGAATGGGCTGGGGCTGAACCTGCCCCGGCGCACCCAGGCCGCCGGGAAGCCGTCGGTCTCCATTATGCTCTCCCTGTCCCCCTCGGGGGCGTACTCCCTGGACGCCCGCCCTGTCGGCGCGGACGCCTGGGCCGACCGTCTGGGCGAGCGCCTGAGAGCCAAGCCAAACTCCGTCGTCGTTCTGAACATGGCGGCTGACCAGAAAGCGCAGACGCTCATCTCCCTGATGGACGCGGTCAACCACGTCATCGCCGACAGCCACAGTCATGCCCAGGTCCTGCTCGCGACGCCGCGCGTCGGGGCGGCGGAAAAAGAGGGTATTCATGTTAATCGATAAACGCCTGTACTTCGCGGCAGCCGCGTCCGTCCTGCTGAACTCCGCCTGCGTGGCCCTGGTGGGCGAGGCGACGCTGCACCGTCAGCCGCCGCCTTCCCTCCGCAGCGCGGCCTCACTCCATCCGGCCATGCTCCAAATGGCGTCGTCTCGATCAGTCACGTCCGAGTCTGGCGACACGACCGGCCAGCCCGGAAGTGGGGGTGCCGGGACGGCCGGTCGTCCGCGCAAGCCCGCCGATGGGCCGTCGCCGGGGAAAGCCTCTGATCAGACTCAGCCTGGGAAGCATGGCGGAGCGCATTCGGTGAACGAGCGCACTGGGGCTAAACCGAGCAAAGTCCAGGCTGCTGTGCTGAGAATAGAAAACAGACTGGAACGGCTTCGCCGCTCCGGCGTGCCTTTAACCGAGGCCCAAAGGAAACTACTCGCTGAAGCATGCACACAGGGAACGCGCACACAGGGAACGCGCACACTGAAAGCCCTCCTTGTCAGAGACGCCGGCCGGCCGGCAGACGCCGACGGCCGCATCCGCGTGATCACCCACCCGGTCTTCCCTGGGCGGAACAGTCATCCAGGGGCGCCCAGCAGTTCCATCTCGCCCAGAATGGTCCGATACCCGAAGCGAAACCTCGACCTCGGCACGATCCACCTGACGCGGCCGAAGCAGGGCGTCACGGGGGGCGGCAGCAGCGATCTGCGTGCCGTCGCCATCAAGGTCCATTACGTCGTGGACGATCCCAACAACGTCCCGAAGACGCTGAAGCCGGACCGCATCGTCAGACGGTTCCCGTCCAACTGCAAAGGCGATCCGGGCAACACTTCCCGTTGCCTGCCGACCGGGGGCAATACGAGGCTGGGCGGCACGACGCTCCACGGCCTTCACGACCAGATCTCGGGCGTCAAATACTGCGTACCCGGCGGGGGTGGCATCCCCGGCGGCGGGGCCGGCCAATCGCAAGCGGCGCGGGCCGCCTCGGACGGTCGCCAGGATCAGGGCAAAAACGGAGCGGGGAAAGAGGGAGTGGAGAAGGAATACGGAAAGCTGGCCGGCTCCCGCCGGGTCGTTTCTCAGCTCTACTCTCACCCCTACGGCCGCACCCCGGCGTCTTCCATGACGATAGCCGGCTGGCTCGACGGACATCTGAACCCGAACGAACCGATGGCAACAACGATCAATCCTCTGCACCTGCCCGCCGGTCCCGGCGACTTCCGGGGCCTCGTGCCGGGGGCGGAAGCGCCGGAGCAGGACCGGAAATGGGTCTCCGACCCGCAGGCGCATCGGGACGCCGCCCCGCCTGGGGTGCAGACCTCTCCCATGCCGCGCTTTACCGCTTCCCTGCGCAGCATCGGCTCGATGAGCAAGTTCGGCACCATCAACTGGGGTACACCTGTGAAAGTCCGCCATAAGAAACAGCCGTACGGCGGCGACGGCTCCGGCCTACTGGGCGCGTACTACCTCGGCAACAACTTCAACCGGCTGGTGCTGACACGGCCTGACCGCAGCATTGACTATGACTGGTCCGGCGGCCCACCTGACCCGCGCATCCCCTGGAGATCCGAGTATTCGGTGCGCTGGCAGGGCAAGCTGGTCCCCAAAGTGACCGACACCTACACGCTGATGACTGGGTCGGACGACGGGGTGCGGCTCTATCTCGACGGCCACCTCCTCATTTCGAACTGGACGGTGCACGGGCCGAGTGAGGACACCGCAAAGGTCAGCCTCATCGCCGGACATGAGTACAGGATCAAGGTAGAATATTACGAGAACAGTTACGGGGTCGCCGCGATGAAGCTGTATTGGGAAAGCCCTCGAGTGCCGCGTGAGTACGTCCCGGAACAGTGCCTACGATACCCAAAATCCGAACAATCGCCGCAGTAGAAAGCTAGGCACGTAGGGTAACATGGAGTAGACCCCCCGCCAGATCAGGCTCGGGGGAATAACCCCCTTCAGGTGAGAAGTCCCCATGACCATCACGCGCGAGATCGGCCCCAGCCACCAGGGCGGCATTTACTCCCTGCCCGACACCGAGCTTGCCATTGGCAGCACGCTGGGCGGGCCGAAAGTGGCCTGCATTATTAAGGCCACTGGAGCGCTTCAGACCGTCTACGCCATCGACATCGGGCAGGCCCTGTTCGGGACCGTCCTGCTGCGCCATTACGACGCCGACACGGGGATGCATCTGGAACAGGACCAAGCGGGGACGTTTATCCTGCACCCCGGACACCAGGAACACAAGTTCGGCCTGCCGCCGGGGCTGGCCGTTCGGGAGACCGTGTTTGTCCTGAACGGCGCCCCCGATGCTGACGGGTCGGTAGGCCCGCCCGCCGTGTATCTGGCTGTGGAACTGCACAACGACGGGCCGAACCCGGCACGCGTCGTCACCTACGCCTACGCTGATCTGCGTGGCAATACGGGCCATGACGTCATCGCCGAATATGACGCCGGCCTAGATGCCCTGGTCGCTTGGAACGTCTCCCAGCCCGATTGGGTGCGCGTCTTCGGCTCCTCCGACACGCCGGACAGTTATGAGACTACGCTGGACTACGGCAAGGCCGTCGCCAGCTCCGATCCGGGCGCTTTGTCCAACCAGACCGCCGCGCCGACCGACCCCCTGGGTGTCCTGCGGCACGTCCGCAAGGTCAAAACCGGCGAAACAGTCCGCTTCTACTACCGGCTGTCGTTCGGGAGCGGGCGTACGGAGGCGACGGCGAACTACAAAGCCTGCCCCTCAGCGGCGGACGGCTTGGACAAGACCATCGCCCACTACGCCGACGTCCTGGGCCGGGCTGTGCTGATGACCCCAAACCCACAAGTCAACCGGGGCGTCCTGTGGGCCAAAGCGAACATGATGCGGACGATGGTCAAGGCCGCGACGGGCTGGTGCTTCGTCAACGATCCCACCCGAAGCAACAATAGCGTGGGCCGCGACACCTGCTGGTTCGCGTACGGTGGCGACTACCTGACGCCCGATTTCACGCACGACTCGTTGCTGGCCTACGTCCACAATCAAGAAGAGAGCGGCAAGGTCGTCGAGTATTACGACATCCGCAACGGCAAGACCGCCGACTATGACTTAAACGTCAACGACAACACGCCGCTGTTAGTCCTGGCCCTGTGGCACCACTATAACACAACCGGCGACGCGGGTTTTCTCAAAGACGTCTACCCCGCCGCCGCCAAGGCTGCCAACTATCTGCTCTTGCAACGCAACGAGCAGGGCTTAGTGTGGTGTACGGCGACGGGAACGTCCGACTGGGGCATCATTGGATGGCGCAACGTCATCACGAACTACCGCCTGTCCGGCGCAAGTACAGAAGTTAACTCGGAGTGCTACGCCGCCCTGCTGACGGCCTCACACATGGCCCGCGTCCTTGGAAAGCACGACGAGAGCGCGGTGTTTCTCTCCGAGGCTGAGGCGCTGAAGACGGCCATCAACATGCACCTCAAGAACCCATCCAACGGTCTGTACTACCTCAACATTGACATTGATGGCTACCCTCGCAGCAACGTCACGTCCGACCTGGTGTTCCCCGTCATGTTCGGCGTGGCTGATGAGGAGACGTCCGCCCAGATCATCAGCCGCCTGAGTGATGCCGACTTCTGGACGGCGGCGGGCATCCGTACCACGCCGCGCAACGCCCCCGATTACGACCCGGACGGCAACAACCAGGGGCCGTATGGGCTTTTGGGTGGCGTCTGGCTCGGCTGTTCCTTCTGGTTCGCCTTCGCCGCCGCCAAGCACAACACGGAGTTCATGGACCACGCTCTGTCGGCCTCATTCCGCAACTTCTCGATGGATCCACGCCGTAACAACACGGTGCCGGGCCAGTTCTCCGAATGGCTGCATGGCGAGACACTGACCAATGAGGGCATGATGCTCTCTCCGTGGGACCCCCCTCGCTACCTGTGGGCGGCCGTGGAAGGGGTGGCCGGCCTGGACCCGTCGGGTGGCGGAGTCTCGCTCCGCCCGCGCCTCGCCAACGACTGGAAGTGGCTGGGCATCCAGAACCTGCCCTTCCGGGGCAAGCGGTTGACCTACTTCGTCGTCCGCACCCCGGACCTTCAGACGTACACCAACTTCCACCCGCAGGACTCGGATCCGTACCAAGCCTTTGACGAAGACATCAGCGCCCAGGTATACGTGGGCCTGGATTGTGTCTGTGCCCTGGGCCTGCGCTCGGGGGACCGGCTGATCCTGTTCGCGGGCAACACGAGTGAGCAGACGATCAGCACCTCCCTCCAGGTCGAAGCCCCACTGTCCGGTGCGTACCGGGCGCGTGTCTACGAGAGTCTCTTGGGAGGCTGGGTGGACCGGGGTCTGATCCCGGCTGAGCGTCTTCAACAGGGGCACGTTCTGAGGATCGAGCGCAAGGGGTTCACGCTGCTGGAACTGACGCAGGAGGTGTAGGAGGTTAGAGGGGGCCATGAAGAAGGCGGCCACGAAGAAACTGCAACAAGATGAAGCAAAGGCGAACACAAGGTTCGCCCCTACAGGGCCGGAATGTAGGGCGCGAACCTTGTGTTCGCCCTTCTGTCTGCCCCTCCCTGTGTTCCCCCCGTTTGCTCTGTCTACCCGCCAACCCCCTCAAACACCACCGCCTGATGGATCGTCACCGACGGCACCGAGACGTGGCAGTAATGCCCATCCTGCCGGAACGCGACTTCCTCTCCCGATGGCACAAGAGACACACGGATCGGTGCGGTTCCGGTCCGCAATGCAAACGACACGTCCCGCACTGGCACGGCGTCCTCAATGAACTCGTTCGCCGACGTCCTCCGCTGAGGCTGGAAGTTTACCAGATGTACGACCAGCCGGTCTTCGGACTCCTGACGCAGCACGGCGATCTCCATCGCGGCCGGCACGTTCGCGACCGTACGCACCAGAGGCTCGGGCAGCAGCGTCTTCAGCAGTCGGTCGGTGATGTTCTTGTACAGGTAGAAACTGTCCTCCCGATACCCCTTGAAGAGCGCGGCGTAGACGTACGCCGTCTTGTTGTCTTCCGACAGAACGGCGATGGGATGCCCCGTCGGCTTGTCCACGGGCGTCTGCGCGTGGGACGAGAAGTGGCCGGGCGTCCTATTGAAGTACGGCTGCCAGACCTCTCCCATCACCGTAGCCGTGCCCACAGCCTCGACGTACGAGCCAGTCTGGTAGTTGACGAACTCCGTGTCCGGCTCGCCCGCTCCCAGCGTATCCCCCAGCCGCATATACGATGGCGTGAATGGGCACGGTCCGAGGTAGCGCGCTGGTGAGTGCGGCAGGGCAAACGCGCCGTCGGCAAGCGTCGCCTCATGCGAGAACAGAACCGCTCCTCCCCCGGTCTGGAATGCTTCCAGTTTCGCCCGCATCTCCGGTTCCAGTACGCCGCCGTCCGGGATGATGACGACCTTGTAGTTCCGCAGGTTGTCCCGGTCCGGCGTCTCGCCGTTCCACTGGTGCTTCAGAGCCGCCAGGGTCGCTGCCGCGCCTTCAAACGAGTGACCGACGCCCTGGATGTTCATGCCGCCTTTGTTCGATGGGTCCTGAGACGAGGCCTCCGGCAGCAGCAGCACGGCGACGTCGGCCAGCGGCGTGGCGTTCAAGCAGTACGGCTCCAGCGCCTCCACCTTGCGGAAGACGTCCCCAATGACCTGGTACGCGCCCTTGTCCAGCGTCCCGCGCGGGTGCAGCTGGTCCCCGACGTTCATCACGGCCCCGGCCGCCAATATCGTCCCTGCCTCGTAGTCCATCTGCGGCACGGTCTTCAGGCCGCCGAAGTCTGCCCAGGACTTGTGGAACCGGGCCGTCATCCCCTGGGTCGGGCGCGGGTAGGTGCGGACCAGGCGCGACCACGTCGGGAAGAAGAGATAACCCCAGCCTCCTGTCGTCAGCGACTCGATCTCTAGCTGCGTCAGCACGTCCAGTTCCCGATGCACGTTCGGCGTAATCCGCGCGTTGAAGAACGTCGTCGCGTTGGGCCGCAGATCGGTGCAGAGCTTGGCAAGCCGCGTCGTGTACTCGCGCATGATGTCGTAGGTCTGCCGCCGATGGGCTTCTTTGTCATTGCGCGCGTGGCCGGACTTCTCCAAACGCTCCATACACTTCTCGCAGAAGCAGCCGGGGTCCGGCGGGTAGTAGCACATGTCGTAAAAGATGCCGTCCGTGTCGTAGCTCTTGAACACCTCGGTCGTCTGCTCGGCCAGATAGTCCACGTACTCCGTGTTATTCATGCAGACCTGATACCAGCCTGCCTCGTGGGCATTTGGCCCCCAGAGCTTGCCGTCTTCCAGGCGGCAGATCAGGTCTGGTCGCGTCAGGCCAATCTGCTGGTCCACGCGGACCGACAGGTACACGGGCGTTGCGATGCCGCGCTTCTTGCAGGCCTCGATCTGCTCGCCAAGCAGGTCAAACTTGAGGCTGGGATGGACGACGCCCAGGGCGGCCTTGGTCGGGTAGTAGCTCATGCCGTGGTGGCACTTGCCGAACAGTGTGACCCAGTTGACGCGGGCCTCGGCCAGCGTATCGCCGAAGACGTCGGCGTCAAAGCCACTCCCGACGTCCGGGATTTCGGGCGACGTGTGGAAGTCCAGATGGATCTGCCGGAACCGGCTGGACACCAGTTCAGCCGCTGTGAGCGTACTGGCTGGGGTAGGGGAAGTGTCGGGCAATGGTGTGGCTCCTCTGCGAGAGATCGCTTGCGAGAGATGACTAACGCCGGTCAGCGCTTTGCGGAGGAGTTGGACACGCGGGTGGCAGATTCCTGCGTAGGGAAGTTGGAGGAGGGAAGGCCCCCCGCGCCCGAACTCTGGGGGAGCTGGAGTAGGAGAAGAGCGGGAGGGGAAAAGGCCGGTACGCCGGGGAGGTTGTCCGGCTACCTTGTCTGGCTACCCTGTCCGACGCTCTCTCCGGTCCCCCAGAGTCAGGGGTTAAGGGGCGAAAGTGGCCGGTCGCGCAGGCAGCGGGCAACCAAGGCGGCGAACTTCGCCCGGCGGCGGAGCAGGAGGCGGGCACGGGGCCTGCCGTTCTGTTTGTCGTCCTCGTAGACCAGTTGCCAGTCCGGGAGGGCGGCGAAGGCCCGCGCCTCCGGGCCGCTCGTCGTCAGGACGCAGTCGAAGTCGTAGCGCCTGACCAGTGCGGTCCAGGCGGGGGAGCCGGGGTGGCGGGCGAGAGTGACTGTGTCGTTGAACGTCCGCCCGACGTAGACGTCCAGCCGCCCATCTACGAAAACTGGCCGGGAGGGCATCCGCCACATCAGAAAGCCGCCCGTCTCAAACCCATTCAGAAGGCGCAGTCCGGGTGGGAAACGCTCTGCTTCCATGAAGGCGCAGGCTCCATCCGGGTAGCCGGACTTCTCTGCCACCGCCTCCCCCAGAGGGCCGGTTTCGCGCATGGGCCGCGTGACGCTCAGGACTGTGACCGCACCCGTGAAAAGCAGCGCCCCCACGATGAGCAGCCGTCGCCCGGTTGTCGCGTGGATGGAGAGGCCCAGCCGCCGCCCCAACTCCCGCCCACTCCCCAGCAAGTGCGGCCCAGCGATGACGAGACCGCCCAAAGCGAAGAGGGGAATGTTGCGGGCGTGCAGCAGTCCCTCTACAAAGAGCGCTGAGACGGCCAGGATTTCCGCCAGGCCGCGTCGTGGGCTGAGGGCCAGCGCCCCGAACACGAAGATGGCGAGCGCCAGGAACGGCTGCAATTGGGTGAGCGGCAATGTCCAGGCGGGGTTCCATTCGGTCACGTTTGCCATCAGATGGGGGTCGCGCAGGGTGATAAAGACGTTCCAGTAGACGCGCCACCCATAGGGCGAGGCCATGCCCGCGAGGGCGCAGGCCAGGGTCGTCTCCAGCATCCGCCCGGCGTCAAGCCTCCCTGCCCGCCGCTTCTGCCGGTGCGCCGCCTCCTCGTCCCACCCTTCCGCCGTGAGCAAGTCCGGGGGCTTGATCCGCCGAACCGCCGCGAGAGTGTCCCCCAGGGCATAGACCAGCAGCAGGCCGAGGAAGACGACCACGCCCTGGTGGAAGTTCGTCCAGACGGCGCAGAGTGGGGGCAGCCACAGCAGAAGGCGAGGCCGGCCGTTCCGGGCCGCTGTCAGCAGAAGGAGCGCGACGGGCAGCAGCAGGTAGGTGAAGGCATAGGGTCGCTCTTGTAGCAGGCCGCTGAGGGACAGCAGCATCAAGCAGGTCAACGGGAACGCCCAGGCCGCACCCGCCCCCCGGACCAGCCAGAGCCAGATGGTTAGGGCCGAGGCCACGGCCAGGCCCGTCATCAGAAGCCACGTCCCCAAGAACCCGCCTGCTCGGAAGGCCAGGGCGTAGGCCACGAAGGACAGCCACTCCGGCAGGTCCCAGCGTGTGCCGACGTTGGTCCAGGAGTAGGTATCGAAGTGGGGCACGCGGCGTAGGTCTAAGATATCGCCGCCGATGCGGAGGATAAAGAACAGGTCGTTCTCGGGCTTCGGGATGAGGCAGAAGAGGACGGTGAGGACGACGACGAGGGCGGTGGCGGCAATCAGCAGGGAACGGCGCGGGCGGCCTGTGGGCAATTCGTCCGGGCCGGGTATCATGGGGGAAGTATACCACCCTCTCCCTTAGATATGGAGCGAACCCATTGCCGACCGTCACCCTCGTTACCGAGATTTATGCCCCGATTGACCGCTGTTTTGACCTCTGCCGCGACCTGGAAGTCCATTCGCGCACGGTCGCGCACACGCAGGAGCGTCTGGTGGGCGCAAAAACGACCGGGTTGGCCGAGGCTGGCGACGTGCTGACGTTCGAGGCGGTGCATCTGGGCGTCCGGCAGCGTCTGGTTTCGCGCATCTCCGAGGTGGAGCGGCCCCATTTATTCGCGGATGATATGGTCTCGGGAGCATTTGCCCGCCTGCGGCACGTGCATACGTTCACAGCGACCGGGCGTGGGGCGCTGATGCGAGACCGGCTGGAATGGACGTCGCCGCTCGGTGTGCTGGGAAAGCTCGCCGACTGGCTGTTTTTGGAGCGCTATATGACACGCTTCCTAGTCACGCGCAACCAGAACTTGAAGGCCATCGCGGAAGGGGAGGGAGTGAGAGACTGTCCAGAAGGACCAAAGAGTCCCCCTAGCCCCCAATAATGGGGGAACGGGCAAGAACTGGGAGCGGTCGCCGCCACTTCCCCTCTGGCTCCCCCATTATTGGGGGCGGGGGGCTTCCGTCTCACAGATTAGAAGTGATGCCGCCGTCCACGAACAGTGAGTTGCCGCTCACCCAGGAAGCACGGTCGGAGGCGAGGTAAAGCGCGGCCTGGGCGGAATCCATCGGCTGCCCCATACGCCTGAGCGGATGGTCGTTCCCGATGGCCTCGCGGCCCTTGGTCGCGATGGCGAGCGCGGCCATGTCCGTTTCGGTCATTGACGGGCAGATGGTGTTTACGCGGACGTTGCTGGGGCCGAGTTCCAGGGCCATGCACTTGGACAGCATTTCAACGGCCGCCTTGGAGACGTTGTAGGGCATTTGCAGGCGTTGGGCCAGATGTGCCGAGACCGAAGTGACGTTGAGGATGACACCGCCGTTCTGTTTCAGGTACGGGATAGCGTAGCGCGAGCAGAGGATGACGCTCTTCAGGTTTGCGTTTAGGACGGTCTCCCACTCCTCTTCGGAAAACTCATGGCCCTGTTTGCCCTTGACGAACACGGCGGCGTTGTTGACGAGTATGTCTATCTTGCCGAAGCTCGCTGCTGTCTGCTCAAAAAGGCCCTGGACCTGCACTGACTGGGAGGCGTCTGTCACCACGTACTCCGCCTCACCGCCCTCGGCAG
>JAYTRQ010000417.1:0-4820 GCA_043746125.1 Armatimonadota bacterium
TCCGAGGCGGCCTGCTCCGGGGCGCCGCCCAGGTCAATCGTGCCGACGATGGAGCCGTCCGTCGCGTCCACGACGGTGACGTTAGGGGCGCTGTGGCTGAAGACGTAGATGCGGTGGTTGAAGGCATCGCCTAAAATACCGTCCGGGTTGCCCTCCACGGGGATGGTCTTAACGAGGGCCATCGTCTTCGTGTCCCACATAGCGAGGGGGCCGCTGGAGGCGAATCCATGGTGCGATTGAGTATCCGTAGCCGCCCCGCGGGCGTCAGTGTTGGGAATCTCGCCGGCCGGATCGAGTGTGTCCAGATTGTACACCGTCATCCGGGGGGTGGGGCCGGTGCGTGCGACGTAGAGGCGTCGTCCGTCGGAGTCGGCATAGACGTAGTCAAACCGGCCCTCGCCGCCGACTCGGGCGGTCTTCAGGATGTGGTAGGGGCCGGCCACGGGAGCCTGCTGTGCCATTCCAGCCGTCGCGAGGAGCGCGAGGCCTGCGGCTATCGAGGAAGAAGTCAGTTTCATGGGGTGAACCTCTGCCAGCAATTATAGCACCCACGTCAATGTTTTGGGGGTGCAACCCTTCCGGGTGACCCTAAAGAGACGGGGGAAATTGAGATGTCCTAACCGATACCCGCATCCTGGAATACCCTCGCCCAGAACTGCTCGTACTCTGGCAGAACCGTTTCTATCGCGTGGTCCGCAGGAACGCGGCGGCGGAAACGAACCTCATACTGCGGGTTCCAGTCCAACAGATCGACCTGGGCGAGCCAAATGGAACGAACGACAGGGGGGCCGATAATTCCGTCTTCTATGCGACGGCCGCGGGAAAAACCGAGCAGCCGTGCGCCCGTTACAACCGCACACGCTTCCTCAAAAATCTCGCGCCGAAGCGTCTGTTCCCAATCTTCGTCGCCTTCGGGTCTGCCGGCGGGGAAGTCCCATTGGCTTCCAACTGTAGAGATCACGACGATCTGCCCGCCATCATTCATGCAAATGCTGGTGAATACCAAGACACGACCCACTGATGCCCCCGGCTGCAAATCTCGATCTCTTCTGCATCCCGTAAAGGTGTTATCATAGCCCTCTCCATAAGGGTCAGTGTACGAGGCATGGCTTGGTTTCCCCCGCAGGAGCCGCCTCTACCCGCTGGTACGCTCAGAGGGTTCGCTTCGCACTCGAATCCATGGGCTTCTACCTTGAGTGAAGGCGCTTGAATCTTTACGTTATCTTTACATATCCGGGACGCTTCTTTACACGTTCTTTACGCTCAACCGGATATGATGGAACAATGCAAAGCGATTGTCCTTGTCAGAGAGTGGAGGCGGAAACCGCCTTCAAGGTACCCCGGCTCATGCGACGGAAGTCTGGCTTGACCCCCACCGGCGGCTGCACCCGAATGGGCGAGGACACACTCCGGGTGACTCTGGAAGACGCCACCTCCTCGCTTCGCCAGATCGTGGAAAGGGTAGAAGGGGGCGCAGCGACACTGATGGGTGTGTACGCCTTTCTACACGAGGCCAACCGGGCGGAGATGCACGGCCTGGCCCCGCGCATCCTCGCGCGGACCGTCCGGGACAGTGCTCTTGCCCTGGATGTCTGGTCGGCCGATCTCACCGTCATTTTCTATCCCGCGCCGGTGGAGGCCTGACGTCATGTCGCTCTTCTCCCTCGGCCTATCCGTACCTTCCACCGCCCCGCCCGCCGGTCCTTCGGCTGTAGACGAATGGCACGAGAACGCCGAGGCCGACTACGGCCTGTGCCGCCTTTTTGCGGACCGCTTTGGTGCACGTCTGGCTCGCTCCGGGCGTAGTCAAAGACTCGGCTGGGAGCGCAGTGGGCGCTCCGTCTACGGAATCCTCTTACCGGACCCCATGCCAACTGCGAGTTTAGCAGGTGACGAATGGTACGTCTACTACGTCTGGGGCGAGACGTTGTTTCACCGGACCCGCAAGGAGCGTGAGCAGACCCAAATGCTGGTCCTGCCGGATGCTGCTGAGGACTGGGCCGCCTTGCTGCGGCAGGCGGTCCGAGACGACGTGTATGACGTCCGCTATGAGGTGCAGCCGCATTACGTCAACGGTTTAGGCGACGTGGAGCGCGAGCCGTCCGGCTACGAGTTTCGGCTGTCGGCCTTCGCGCCGCCGCCCGCTGCGCCGTCCCCGTTCAGCATCTCGGGCCTGGGCGAGACTCCCAATAAGGCTGCCCGAGATGCCTGCCGACGCTGGCTGAAATAGGAGCATTATGTCCATCTTAGACCGCCTCCTGGGCCGGGCGCTGGCCTCGACCGAAGAGGAAGACCAGAAGGTCGGGCCGCTGGCCGGAGTGCCTATGCTGGGACTGGACGCACTGGCGTCGGCCGCCTACGGCCCAGAAGCGGCCTTGACACTGCTGCTGCCACTGGGAGCGCTGGGTCTGGCCTACATCGGGCCGATCACACTCGTCATTCTAGCCCTGCTGGCGATCCTCTACTTTTCCTACCGGCAGACCACGGCAGCCTATCCGACGGGGGGCGGCTCGTACACGGTCGCCAAGGAGAATCTGGGAACGAATGCGGGGCTGTTGGCCGCCGCCTCACTGATGCTGGACTACGTGCTGAACGTTTCCGTGGGAGTCGCGGCCGGGGTGGGGGCGCTCGTGTCCGCCGTGCCCGCCCTGCACGGGCATATCCTGGCCCTCTGTCTTGCCATCCTCGCCCTGCTGGCCTTCGTCAACTTGCGCGGCATCCGAGAGTCAGGGGCGGCATTTATCCTGCCGACGTACCTGTTCGTCGGGACCCTGGCCGTGACGCTGATCGTTGGCCTGGTCCGGGCCGTTCTTGCGGGCGGCCATCCGCACGCGGTTGGCGTGCCGCCGGCCGTCCCCGCGGCTACGGCGGGCGTCTCGCTGTGGCTGCTAATGAAGTCTTTTGCCAATGGCTGCACAGCCATGACAGGCGTCGAAGCCATCTCCAACGGCATCGGGGCATTCGCCAAGCCCGCCGTCCAAAACGCCCAGCGTACGCTCACTCTGGTCGTTGCCATTCTGAGCCTGCTGCTCGCCGGCATCGCGTACCTGTGCCGTGCCTATGGGATCGCGGCGACCGATCCGAACGGCGCGGCGTATCAAAGCGTGCTGTCCATGCTGGTCGCCGCCGTGATGGGCCGGGGCGTCTTCTACTATGTGACTTTGGGCAGCGTCCTGGCCGTGCTTGCCCTGTCGGCCAACACGAGCTTTGCAGGCTTCCCGCGCCTGTGCAGCCTGATCGCTGAGGACGACTTTCTGCCTCACGCCTTCGCCAACCGGGGACGGCGGCTGGCTTACACGATGGGCCTGGTGATTCTGACGATCTTGTCCGGCGGCCTGCTGATTGCATTCGGCGGCATTACGGACCGGCTCATCCCGCTGTTCGCCATCGGCGCGTTCGGCGCGTTCACGCTGTCACAGGCGGGCATGGTGGTCCACTGGCGCCGGGCGCCGGGCGTCACGGCCGAAGAGAAGGCGCGAACGCGGACGTCCATGCTGGTCAACGGGACGGGCGCGGTGGCGACGGCGATCGCCCTGGCCGTCGTGCTGGCGACCAAGTTTATGGACGGCGCCTGGATCACCCTGCTCCTCGTGCCGGGTCTGATGCTCCTCTTCCGCCGCGTCCACCGCCACTACAGCCACGTCTCAAGAGAGACCGAGTGCCCACGCCCGATGGATCTGACCCCACGTCTGCCGCCCGTGTTCGTCATCCCCATGAAGGGTTGGACGACGGTGACTGAGGGCGCCCTGCGGTTCGCGTTGAACCTCTCGCCGGACGTCGTCGCCCTCCACGTCGGCACGGAGGAAGAGGCCGCGAACCGGATGAAGGTGGCGTGGCACAAATACGTCGCCATCCCGATCCGTGCGGCCGGGCTGCAGGAGCCGCATCTGATTGTCCTGTTCTCGCCCTACCGCCGTGTGTTCCACCCGCTGATCGAGTACGTCTATGAACTAAAGACCGAGTACCCGGACCGGGTCATTGCCGTCATCATCCCTGAACTGGTCGAGTCGCGCTGGTACCAATATTTCCTGCACAACCAGAGGGCGACCGGCCTGAAGGCGGCGCTGCTGTTGCGCGGCGGACCGCGCGTCACGGTCATCAACGTGCCCTGGTATCTCGGGCAGGAAGCGAAATGACGTGACCCAGACGATCTTCAGTAGAGCGGCTCTTGTGATCTGCCCACTCTTCGTGTCCACCGCCTGTAGAGCCTCCGCCGCAGACGTTTTGTTCGGCGCAGGCCCCTCTCCAACTCCTCCATCGTTCTGGTTCCCCGATGAATGAGGCCGGAGACTATCCCCAATCTTTACGAAATCTTTACATATCGGCGCACCGTCTTTACGCCATTTTTATACGCAAACGGATACACTCTCTCCAGGCCACTCAGTTTCGCAGCCAGGCCGACATAAGGAGGTTCGCAATGCAGGATTTATGCTTTTTGGCCGCCGTGTTCGCGTTCTTCGCCCTCGCCATCGGCTATACCTACGGGTGTGACAGACTTTAAGGAGACGCAAATGGAAATTTGGCTCGCCGGTATCTCGGCACTCGGCCTGACGGTCTATCTGCTCTACGCCCTCATCCGGCCGGAGCGATTTTAGGCCTCGCTTTAGGAGATATGACGTAATGACAGTTATCGGATGGTTCCAGATCTTACTCTTCCTGGGCCTGATCCTTGCCCTGACGAAGCCTTTCGGGACCTTTATGTACAAGGTTTTCGAAGGCCAAAAGACGTGGATCTCCCCGGCCTTCCGCCCTTTGGAGGCGCTGATCTACAAGGTCGGCGGCGTCAAGGAAGACGAGGAGATGCCTTGGACGACCTACAC
>JAYTRQ010000418.1:0-4819 GCA_043746125.1 Armatimonadota bacterium
TTCGGCGGGCGGCTCCGAATCAGCCCAAGGCTGCATCGTTTCCAGTTCGGACAGGCGAGGCGCGACGACGTCCGCCCAGAGCGTCTCCACGTCGCCGAACGTCCGCAGGCGCTGGCTCGGCTTTTCGGCATCATAGCCAGCCAGCAGTTCTTCGGCCTTGCGGCCAAGCCAGGCGGCTTCGTCCGCGACCATGCGCTCCTCGACGCGCCGGTCAGAAAGGTGGGCACTCGGCCCCATAGCGAAGTGGACGCCGGGCGCATCAGGCGCAGGCAGGCGGGACACGTCCACGCAGTCGGGTTCCAGCGCCCACAGCAGGGACGTCTCCACCTTGCCGGCATGGTCACCCGTGCTGCCGTCAAACCCCGGCGAATTGGCTTCAAAGTCCGGCAGGCCGTAAAGCCGCGCGCCGACGTGCGGCTGTATCCAGCCGAGCAGCGTCTTGAGGTCGTGCCAGTTCGGCCCGTAGTGGCCGGTGAGGAAAATGGCGGCGTGGAAGCCCAGAGCGTCGGCCGTGCGGACGTAGTAGCAGATATTTTTGAAGTGCTGCCAGGGTGGCATCGACGTCATCCAGGCCCGCGCGACTTCGCCGACGTTCTGGGCCGCCCACCCGGCGTAGCCGGAGAGTTCGTGGATGTGCCAGTAGTCGGGCAGCGCGACGATCCCCCCATGTTCCTGCGCCGCCCGGCAGGCCAAGGCGTAGGCCTTAAGGCTGTCCAGCCCCAGGGCGCAGTGGTGGCCATGAGGCTCACACATCCCGTAGGAGAAGTAGACGACAGGCCGGGCGGCAAAGGCCGCCTCTAATTCATCGGGGAACATCCGCTCCCAGCGCACTTCCAGACGACTGATGGATTACCCCCACATGGGGACAGTATACCCGCCCGTGGCGGAAGACGAGCGGGTCTCCGCGGGCCTCTAAAGAGTGCGAGGCCTGAGGCCGCCATCCAGCGTGTAAACTCCACCAGCCTTCGTTGCCAGAGTGCGCGTCTGCGCCCCCACCCTCACCCGGCATGGCCCGCCCAGGCTGGAGAAGATCGTGGCCGACTCCAGCTTACCGCCCGCCCAGGCCTCATCCACCGTAAACCCACCCCGCGCACGAAGGCCCGTCACCGACCCGCTCGCCCAGGCCATGGGCAGCGCGGGCAGCAGGTTGATCTCGCCCTCCTGGCTTTGCAGCAGCATCTCAGCCACCCCCGCCGTGATCCCGAAGTTGCCGTCCATCTGCATCGGCGGGTGCAGACCGAACAGGTTCAGGCACGTGTTGCGGCTGGAGAAAAGCTGCGTGAACTCCCGATGCGCGTCATCGCCGTCGTGCATCCGCGCGAACAGGGCCGTGCGCCAGGCGAACGACCACTCGCGCACGTCGCCACCGTCCGTCCGGGCGACGAGAGAGACTTTGGCGGCCTTCACCATGTCCGGCGTGGCGTCCACAGTGAACTGCCGTCCGGGGAAGACGCCGAACAGGTGGGACGTGTGCCGGTGGTGGTCGTTCGGGTCGTCGGTATCCTCCATCCACTCCTGAAGCTGACCCCAGCGGCCGATCTTGGGGACCACCAGCTTGTCGCGCATGGCAGACACTTTCGCCCGGTAGTCGGCATCTACGCCCAAGGCCGCGCCGGCCGACAAGTAGTTGGTGAACAAATCCCAGACGATCTCCTGGCTGTAGGAGACGCCGTCTTCGGTCGGGCCGTGCTCGGGCGACCAGGCGTTGGGGACGACCAATCGGCCGTCGGGCAAGGCTTTCAGGTGATCCTCCCAGAACTCCGTCGTTTCTTTGAGCACGGGATAGGCCATCGTCCGCAGGTACTGCTTGTCGCCCGTGAAGGCGTAATGCTCCCAGAAATGCTGGCAGTACCAGGCGTTGGCCGTCTTATCCCAGTTCCAGCCCATGCCGCCGGTGACGTTGTGCGACGTGCGGATGGCGAAGCCGCGCACGGGAGCGCCCGAAGCCAGCTTGAAATCCGGCGTCGCCTGCGTCGTCAGCCGCCAGGCCGGAAGCTGGCTGACGACCAGATCCAGAAACGGCAGGTGGCACTCGGACAGGTTGGACACTTCGGCGGGCCAGTAGTTCATCTCAACATTGATGTTGGCATGGTAGTCGCTGAACCAGGCCGGGTCGTTCCGGTCGTTCCATAGGCCCTGAAGGTTCGCCGGCAGTGAGCCGGGGCGGGAGCAAGAGATGAGAAGATACCGCCCGTACTGGAACATCAGCGCTTCCAGTTTGGGGTCACTGCCGTCCGTCGCCAGAAGTTTACGGGCATCGGTCGGCAGCGCGAGCCGGGCGGGCGGCGAGTCCCCTAGAGACAGCCGGACACGGTTGAAGAGGGCGTGGAAGTCCCGCAGGTGGGCCGCCTTCAGCGCCGCGTAGCGCTTGGCCGAGGCCGCCGCGATCTGCCGGGTGACGCGGGCGTGCGGGTCGTCGCCGGAGTAGCGCCGACTGTAGTCCATGACGTAGCTCGTGCCCGTCGCGACGAGGACCGTCAGACTATTGCACTGGTGGAACGTGAGCCGCCCGCCATCGGCCGTGACGGTCCCACCATCGGCGATGAGCCGGACCTGCGTTTCATAGGCCATCCCGCTAGACAGCTTGCCCGATACGACGATATTAGAACCGGACGCCACTGACGGAGCGCCGTGTGCGTCCACAAGATCCAGCGAGCCGGTGTAAGAGCCGGGCTTGTTGGCGGTCAACCGCTCAACAAGCACTTCATCGGGGTGGCTGGCAAAATACTCACGCCGGAACGTGACGCCGCCTGATTGATAGGAGACGTGGGCCAGAGAGTTGCCGATATCCAGGTCTCTTTGGTACCGGACAAAGTTCCCATGGCCAGGGAGGGACAGGTGAAGGTCCCCCAGAAGTTGGTAGCCGCCCATCTGCTCGTAGACGCCGGAAGGATTGTCGCCCCCAGTCCACAGACTGTCCTCGTTCAGCGCGATCCGGTCCTGCGCGGGGCCGCCATAGATCAGGCCGCCCATGCGTCCCCCTCCAATGGGGAGCGCCTCGTTCATGCCGGGCGCGGCAGGCTGGTTGTACCAGAGGGCCAGGCCGGGGGGCGGCGGGAGGGGAAGGACCGCCTTCATTCCAGGGGGCGCGGCGGCCAGCAGATCGGCCTTTTCCACCTGCATGTCGGGGCCGCCAGCGACAGTCGGAAAGAGCAGCTTGTAGGTGGCGAACGGCTTGACGTTGCGGAACGCCAGCACTTGCTTTTGGTGGCGCTCCGTGAAGACGGGAATGGCCTGCCCGGTGGCGATGGGCGTCCACGTCTTGCCGCCGTCGGCTGACCCGAACAAGCTGAACGAGGCCGGGTCCCGGTTCGGCGAATCGTCGCCCGACACGATGGACAGGCCAGTCACCACGGTCGGCCCCACAGCCGGGGTGACGACGTAGCCCGAGCCGCCATAACCGCCGCCATAGCGGGAGCGGTTGTAATACTTCTCACCCGTCCCGTCAATCGCCCGGTCCACACCCTGCCCCACGTCCGTGGCCGCACCGTTGTCGGGCAGGGACGGATCGCCGACGGGCGTGATAGAGTCGCCCGGCAGGGTGATAACCACCGGTGGCGCGGCAGCAAGGACGCAGACACAGACCAGACAGATAAGCGACACCAGCATGAGAGAGATCGGCACTTTGAGTGACACGGGAGGGTTCTTTCTAGGTGGTGGATCAGAAGTTCTTGCGGGCGACTGAAGTCGCGGCAGCACGGGCACAAAACCTGCTTCTGCAGGTTCAGATAGAGTTCGGTATGAGGCCAAATCCTGTCCGAGTCCACGGAGGTGGACTTTGTGCTTTTGTTGCTGCGGTTTTAACCGCCCACTCTGCAACAACTTTTGATACATTCTTGGGACAAAAGCTCGACGCCTATTTTACGTCGGGGGCGGCGAGAAAGTTCGGGCTGATCAGGGTCGGATCGTTGGCCGCGTAAGTCTGTTCGGGGAAAGCCAATGGGCCTGCCGCGAAATGGAAGGCACTGTGTAGAGAGTTCGGGACGATTCCATAGCCCGCCAAGACCTGTTGAGGCGCTTCCAGCCAGCCCATCCCGATCTCCGTACCGACAATCAGGTGAGCCGTATTGGGCGCTAGCACGAGAGGCTGAGGCAGTCGGACGTAGAAGAACGTCGAGTCTACCCCGGACAGGTCGCCGCCCGCCGTCGTGACCCCCACGCCCGGAGACAGCGGCGTCCGCGTTGCCACGTCGTAAATGCCGACCGCGTGGGTGGCGGCAGCCCCCGTCGCGCCGTCGTTCAGGGTGCCGAGGGACGTGACGACGACCCGCGTGGACCTGGCCGTAAACCCCCAGCCCAGCACGATGGGAGAGGCGTTGTGGGAGACCCGAGCCGTTCCGAACGAGAGCGCCCCCTGGATTTTTGGCTTGGGCGCTGCCGCGACCGTGGGGCGCGGCGGCGTCTTGCCGCTGAAGTAGAAGCGGTTGACCGTGCGGATCCATTCTTCTGCCATCAGCTCGTGCCCGGCGTAGGTCGGGTGGACGCCGTCCCAGATCCAAAAGGTGATGGGCTGGGTCGAATGCGCGATGGCGTCGTTAAACACCTTCTGGTAATGCACGACCGGCGCGTGGTACTTGATCGCAAGACGCTCTACGGCCGCCTGCCGCTTCTGTATCTCGGCGTTCCGCCGGATCTGCGCGACGAACGGTTCGCCCAGGACAAACTGGACGTTTGGATTGGCCGCCAGCGCCTGCTGCAAGACTTGGTCGTAGACCCGCTCATACTGCTCGGCCGAGCCGCCGCCAGCCGCGTCGTTGACCCCGACCAGCACACTCAGGATGTCCGGCTTCAGGTCCAGGGCGTCGCGCTGCCAGCGGCC
>JAYTRQ010000419.1:0-4778 GCA_043746125.1 Armatimonadota bacterium
TGACCAGCCGGAGCGGGTCATCCGACTTGATCCGGTGAGCGACCTCATCAAAGAACTTGGCCACGTCGCCCAGCGAGGGCATCCGCTCGCCGTCATAGATGTTGTTGCCCGGCACGATGTCCGCACCGAGCGTCACCTCGTTGCTGATCTCCCACATCAAGACCGTCTTGCGGTTCTTATATCGGCTGACAACGTCATCAACGTAACTCCCCATCTCCCGTCGGCTCCGGGAGGTGGGATTTGACATGAGTTCTCGGGCCTGCTCCTTGCCGCGCACCCACTTGCCGCCCGCGAGCGTCGTGTCGGTGAAGTTCGCGCAGCCGAGCGAGTAGACGACCTGGATATGGTTCTTGTCGCAGAGGTCCAGGGCCGTGTCAATCGCCTTGTAGAAGACACTCTTTCGCCTGTCCGGGTCGCCGTAGACCGAACGGAAGTCCCAGAGTCCCCAGGGCAGTGCGAAAAAACGGATCGAGTGAAACCCCAGCGCGTGGAGCTCGGCCAAGGACTGATCCTGGGACGCGACCATGTCCCGGTACTCTTGCGTGTCGCCTTTGTTCTGCTGGAGCAGCCCGTAGATCGCCCAGAACAGGTCGAACTTGTTGAAGCTGATCTCCGCGAACCGATGGCCTTCCAGAAAGAACCGGCCATCCCGGATGGTCAGGACGTCATTCTTCGTCAACTGATTCGCCCGAAGCGTTCCCACGCGTGTGGCGGCTAACCGCGCCGGCGGAGCCGCCTGGCAGTCGCCGTTCCATAGGGCCGACAGGATAATCATCAGCCCGATCAAAGTGCGTTTCATTGTCTCCTCCTCTAATGCGGAACGCCGTTTTCGGAAGGGAAAAAGGAAGCGGGCCACTGCGGGGTCAAGGCCATGTCACGCCGCCAGCACGTCCGCGACGGGCACACCTAACCCCCGGAAAGCGAGTGACGAGAATATCTCACGCTCACCGTAGACTGCAAAGCTCCGCGCCCTGCGGGGTGTGAGAATAAGCAGTTCGACTGTTCCGGCTTTGGGACGCACGACCCAGCACTCGTCGACTCTGATCGCGCGGTAATCCGCGATCTTGTCGCGCAGGGTCTGCTCGGTATCGTTGCCCAGGATGATTTCTACAACCAGTTTTGGGCCGATCCCCAGCGGCCCGATCTCCGGTGAGCCTCCCCCTTGTCTTAAACGGTCATGGCTAATCAGCAGAATGTCTGGCTGGCGGATTTGCAGAGGAGTGCGCCGGATCAGCACGTCAAAGGGTGAAATAACGGCTTGACATCCGGTAGGGCGCTCGTACCTGGACATTGCCCTGGAAAGATTGCCGATGATGCGCTGCCGCCTCCAACTCACCTTTGGCTGGGAGACCCTTACCCCATGAACAATGTCGTAGCGTCCTTGTATTTCCGGCTCCGCCATACACGCTTCATAGGTAAGCGTCGCGGCGGGCGGCGCGGTCAATGTCGCCATCGGGATTCCTCCTGCACGATGTCTAAAAATGTCACTGGGTAGGTTTGGGCCGCGAGACCCCGCGCGTGTTCTCCGGCGGCTGTAGCACGCCAATCAGAAAACTTTCCAGCAGAGGAGCCTCTCGGGGGTCTCTGGTTGCGACTGTCCGCACGAAGCGGGGACGTGTTTTCCAGGGCGGGGAGATGTCTTTGATTTTGCACGGCCCGGAACGGCTACTCACATAGCCGAAGTATCTTCCCAGGCGGCTTTGCACGTCCGTCTGGGACATGGCGACATAGAGAAGCGACTCGGCGGCATCAAAGACGAAGTAGACACCAGGTTTGCCGGCGTTAGCGAAGTTTTGGGGCCACTCAAGCGGCTTCTGCACACTGCTGTCATTGGCCGGCAACAGATCGCACCAGTCGCTTATCACCAGGGCTGAACTGAACGACGAGTCCCGTTTGGCCTCGGCATACTCCAAAAGTGACGTTTCCACCGTATTACTGTCACAAACCATGCTGACACTCCTTCGCATTCTGTTCCTGAGAGTGTACCCGAAGATGCCGATGCTGGTACAATGGGTGCGACGGCACAACGGGAGCAGGGGAGGCAAGCATTGACCATCACACTGGAACTGACGCCGGAACTGGAAACGGCCCTGAAGGAAGAAGCGGAGCGGCAGGGGATTGCCCCGGAGGGGCTGACGCCGGAGGCGGTGATGGCGCGGCTGATCGCGGAACTGAAACACCGGCCTGTGCCGCAGTCGCTCGATGAAATCAAGCCGCGCCGCCTGCCGCCGCCGGGAAAGACCGCGATGCAGATGGTCGTCGGGCAGTGGCCGGGCGATGAAACTGATGAGGAAATACGAGCTGCCCTAGAGGAGTTGAGTTGATGCTGCTTCTAGACACGAACCTGCTCGTCCACAACATACGGCAGGACGCGCTCTGGCAAGTCGTCGAAAAGCGATACGGTCTGCTGGACGCTCCGGGGGCTTCTGCGATCAGCATTGTCACGGAGGGTGAGATACGCGGCCTGGCCTTGCAATTCGGCTGGGGCATCGCCAAGCAGCAGAGGATGGAGGGCTTACTCGACTACTATCTCGTCATCCCTCTGCCGTTCCGAGACGTCGTGGAAGTCTACGCCGAGATTGACGATTACAGCCGCCGCCACGGCGTGACGATGGGCAAGAACGACCTGTGGATCGCGGCGACGGCCCGTGTCACCGGGGCGCGGCTGCTGACGACCGACAAGGACTTCGATCACCTGCACGACGTTTTTTTAGAACGTGACTGGCTAGACCCCGCTCTTTAGGCACACGTCAAAGACCGAAATTGCTCTCGTACAGCGCCCGCACCTGTGCCAGTTCCTCCGCCGTCAGCGGGGGCGCGTCCGGGGCGGCGCACAACTCCTCTAGCTGCTTCTCATCGTAGACGTTCGGCAGGGCGGTGGTCAGCAGAGGCTCGGACCACAGCCATTGCAGGGCAGCCTGGCCCAAGGTCCGGCCCGTGCCCTTGATCAAGAAGTCCAGCGTTTCGATCTTCTGCAAGCCGTCTTCCAGCCACGCCTTGCGCTTCTCGTTCGTGGAGACACGGAAGTTGCGGTGGTCGCCCGGCGCGAACTCGGTCTCCGTCGTGTACGAGCCTTCCAGGAGGCCCGAGGCGTGTGGGACGCGGCACATGACACCCCCCCCGGTCTCGCGGGCGGCGGCGAACACGTCCGGGCCGAGCATCTGCTCCAGAAGGTTGTAGATGATCTGCACGGACGTCATCTTGCGGGTGCGGAAGGCGGCCGCGCCCTCTTCGGCCTGACGGATGTCAATGGCTGGGCCGAGTGCTGCCCCATAGTGCCGGATCTTGCCCGCCGCTTTCAGGTCCTCTAAGGCTTCAAAGAGGTCGTCGTGGCGCAGGGCCTCCACGCGCGGGTTGTGCAGTTGGTATAAGTCAATGCGGTCCGTGCCCAGACGCGCCAGACTTTCCTCACAGGCACGCTTGACGAACGCGGGCGACCAGTCGTGCGGGCGCTCCTTCTGGCCGGGCTGCTCGCCGGGCGCGGAGTAGAAGTCGTAGCCGAACTTGGTGGCAACCGTCATCTCGTCCCGGTGCTCGCCCAATGCCTGCTTCAGAATGGTCTCGCCCAGGCCGTCCCCGTAGACGTCGGCGGTGTCGTAGAACGTCACGCCCAGTTCAAACGCCCGACGCAGGAGGCGCAGGCGGATGGCTTCGTCAGTGACGCCCCACATCCGGGTCGAGACGGTCCAGACGCCGAAGCCGACGACGGAGGCTTTCAGATCGGTCGTGCCAAAGTTACGGTACTGCATTGTCTACTCGGTTTCTATTCCTTCACAAAGAGGTCGCCCATGTCCAGAGTGTCTTCCGAATGGAACGTCTGCGCCCCGGTCGGCGACGTGAATGACGATCACTCGCTCCGCCTCTGGGGAGACGTGCCAGACGAACTGCGCTCCGTTGCTGAAGTACTCGCGCATCTTGCGGGCAATGTCGGCTGGCCTTTCGGACGGCGAGATGATCTCTACACATAAGTCGGGCGCGGCGCTGCCAAAGGTGTTAGGCGCGTGACCTCCGGGGAGTCGTTTGCTTCCGCGTGAACGAGACGTCCGGGACGCGGACGTTCCCGTCTGTCATGCGGAACCCGCCTTGCCCCATAGTGAGGATGCCCCGCCCGCGCGTGAATGGCCCTAGCAGCAGGATCAGATTGATACCAATCGTATCGTGAAAGGGCGTTGTTGCATAAACCGGTGGGGCCCCTCTGCGGCGCTCAACCGGCACTGAAAGTGCCGGTCTACACGGAGGAAGTGCCTTCGGCACTCAAGGTCTCGCAGCCCCAGAGGGGCTTTCTCCGAGTAGACCGGTGTTTTAACACCGGGTTCTTTCACACCGGGTTCTTTAACATCGGGTTCGGGGAACGGTGAGCGGGCGACTGCATTTATGCAACAACGCCTCGTGAAAGTATTCTGTCGGCACTGCCGTCAGCCTCCCATCAACGAGTTCGTATTTGTGCCCGTCGTTCGGCAGGCGCATTAACTCGTCTTCCGTGATCGGCATTCCGACCTTTGGCCTCGTCCCAATCTCCGCCTCTGCAATCGCCATCGGGGTTCCTCCTGGCTTCACCCTTCCATTATACCCGGCACAGCCGCTGCGCAGGGGTATACTTCTTCCATGGGAAATCATTTGGCTTGTCTTTTGGCGGGCATTCTGCTGACGGGTTTGACAGTTCCCGCCCACGCACAGAATAGCCCCGCGCAGGCGCAGCGGAACCCGAAGGTGGAAGTCGGCAATTTCTTGGTCTCCGCGCCGGGTGGGATCGCTTTTGTCGTGGACGATTCGGCCGC
>JAYTRQ010000420.1:0-4775 GCA_043746125.1 Armatimonadota bacterium
CAGGTGCGTCGCCCGAATGCGGACGCGCTCGCCGAGCCGGATCTGCCCACCGTTGTTGACGATCACCCGGCCCTCGACACGCCCCAAGCGGCCCACAGAGGTACAGCGGCGCGTCTTCCAGCGGCTTGACAGGAACAGCGGGGCCAGCGTCAGGTTGGAAAGGAACGGGACCATAGGTACTTTGATTACGGCTCATCCAGTCGGCGGATGAACTCAGCGGGGCCGGCTAGCTTGTGAGGCCCCGGCGGAGGGAAGCAGACACGAATGCCCAGAGGGCGGAGCAGAACGAGGTCATCATGGTGCATCCGGCTCGCTCGTTCCCGCCGTCCTTACAACACCGCCAGGCGGAGAATTCTCTCATGAAATCTTCACAGCATCCTCAGAATATCCTCAGAACATCCTGAGCCGGAAACCAGCGGCCTCGACAGCCAAGGCGGCGACGTGGCCTCTGCCCTCCTGGTCGCTGCCGGGATCGATCCCTCGCAGGGACCAGACCGTAGGTTCCTGCGCGTCCGGGGTCGTTTCCACCAGTCGCACAGCCTCATGGGGCGACAGGGAGACGCTGAACCGCTCCAGCGGGGACGTCAGCCCCTCTCCGCGCGCCTTAAGGTATGCCTCCTTCCGCACCCAGCCATGGAAAAAGGCTAGGCGGCGACAAGGCGGCGGCAGGGCCATCAATTCCGCCCGCTCACGCCCAGAAAAGAAACGCGCCGCGATTCGTTCATAGTCCACGTTATCACGGACCGCCTCGACGTCAATACCTACCCTACCGCTGCATGCCACTGCGAAGAGCGCGCGTGAGTCGGAGTGGGAGACGTTGAAGCTGAACGCCGCCCCAGCACCCGTCAAAGCCGGCTTCCCGTGCCGACCCTGCACGAACCGCAGACGTTCCGGTCCGACCCGGACGTAACCATCCAGAACGAGGCGGAGCAGGCCGCGCCGCGCGACGAAGCGCTCGCGATCCCTCTGAGCACGAAGGCACATCGCCCGGCGCCACTCATCGTCAGACAGAACCGCCCAAAGCTCACTAACCGGGAGGAGCGGAGCGTCGAGCGACACGCGCCACACATGCACCTCTCCACTCCGGAGGGGTGGTGCTTCTTCAAACATGACTTAACTCTCCCTCTGCCATGCCCCACGCGGGGGCGAGTCAGGCGATCCGGGCGACGAGCGCGCGGAGGTCCCCGTAGTTACACACGCCGCCCATCTCCTCCATGGAGAGTGTCATGCCAAAGCTATCCTCGACGGCGGCCATCAGCATGAGGTGGTTGAACGATGTCCAGGCGGCCAGCGTTTCTGGGGAGGCATGGTCGTTGAGTTCGTCGGGGTCTATGCCGAGCGTCTCAGCCGTCAGGGTTTTAAGACGGGCGTCTCGCTCACTTGTCAATGGTCGGTCCCTCCTGTATATTGGTGACGTTTAGCCAGTGTGGGTACTCTCTTGCCGCCGCAGGCACACCCAGGGGCAGATGCCAAGCGCCCCCGTCCCCAGCGGGGGCAAACCCCTGCCGGGCATAGAACTGGGCGGCGGGTGCGTTTTTGGCGGTCGGTAGGAACACGCCGCGCAGGCCGGAGGCACCCGCCGCCCGCGCCTCCTCCATGAGATAGACGAGGAAGGCGTCCTCGACTCCACGCCCCAGCACACGGCAACTCAGCAGGAAGGCGTCGATCTCCCAAACGTCCTGCCCCTTTCTGATGATCGCCGCTCCAGTCAATCCGCTGTCGCCGAAGCAATCCGAGACGGTGGCGGAGTAGACACCCCAGTCCGCCGTCGCGGCGGCCATCGCGCGCACCTGCGCTTCGCTGTAGCGCCGCGTGGTCATGTTGAACTGGTTGGTTTTGTTGAGGAGTTGGGCGATGCGAGGCAGTGAGAACGCTGTGGCGGGGCCGAGCGCAACGGTCATCCCTAGTCCGCGGAGGTAGGCGGTCAGGTCGCCCGACCCGTCCACCTCCAGCACGCTCTCCTCGAACTCCTTACGCCCCCGCTGCTCCTGATAGAGCCGGCCGCGCTGCTGGTCCTCGTCGGTCAGCGCCAGCGTCTCGAAGACGTCCAGACTCAGAAGCAGGCGCGTGTAGAGGGCGGGGTCGCGCGGCATCTCCGGGGTCATTACCTCGGGAAGTTCCTGGCGCACCAAGCCGCGCTCCACCGGGTTGTCGTCGAGAAAGACTAGGCTGTCGAGGCTAATGTTCAGCTCGCGGGCGATCTCACGGATGTTGGCCGCCTTATCCTGCCAGTTAATGCGGGCGGCGGCGAAGTGTGCACGCCGGAGCAGCATGTCAGGATGAGCGTCGAAGACCGGCCAGACATCCTCCGGATTGTTTTTACTGCATAGTGCCAGCAGGATGCCGCGCTGGGACAGCCCTCCCAGGGCGGCCTGGAAATCGGCATACGCATTACCGGGGGCGGCCGAGCCGCCGATCTTAATTCGGTCAATACCGTCTTCTCCCACGACCCCGCCCCAGAGCGTGTTGTCTAAATCCAGCACTAGGCATTTGCGGGTCAGCCCTTTGAGCGGTCGGATCACACGCAGGTATTCCGCCGCCAGGACGGGGAGGAATGAGTCGCTGAACGGGAGGCCAGCCATGTACCAGAGCCGGTCATCCCGGATGCGCGCCTTGCCGTGCCGCGCCTCGATCCTCTCCTGGTCGAACAGAAGCACGCGCGGGAACTCAGCACGCACCAAAGCAAGGAGGGCCTGATTCACGTGCTCGAGCCGGGCGCGTTGCCCGCCCTCGCACCCAAGGTCGAGGACTCCCAGCGGCGCGTAGTCGGGCAGGGAGAACGTATGCAGCAGGACGGTCGCCGCCGGGGCGTTCCTCCCGGCGGCGGCCAGCACCTCCCGGATGCGCGTCAGCCCGGCCTTGCACTCCCCCTCGGCCTCCGCCACCGTCATCGAGACGGCGGAGAGGGTCCGCGGGAAAAGCGCCGCCGGATCAAGGAGGAGAATGATCAGCTCCGGCGTGGACTCGTAGAGGCGGCTCCCCGGCGTCAAAAGGTCCTGCGCCCACTGGTCAAACTCGCTGAGGGAGAGCACAGGATGCAGCCCAGCCCGCGCACAGGCGGCGCGCAGGTACGCGCCGAGGGCGGTCAGTGTGCCGGTCCCGGTGAGGGAGACGCGGATTGTGTTCGCCTCGGGGCGCGGGGTGTCCTGCCAGACTTCCCACTGGCGCGCAGCGGCCAGGATGCCGGGCGGAGAGGGCGCGGTGTCCAGGAAGGCGCGTAGGACGGCCTCCGCCTCCACGCGCTCCCCGCGCCCGTCTAGGACTTTCACGAGGCCCACCACCGCCGTCTGGCAGCCAGGGTTAGCCTTGAGAATCTCCCACCATACGGCTTCGGCTAGGTCCGGCCGCCCCGCGCGCACGTCCGCCTGTGCCTGGGCGGCAAGGTCAGTCTCTGAAAGGGCTATCGCTAAGGTCATTATTGGTCTCCCATTATCGGTTCCCAAAGGGGAGTGACTGAAGCATGGCCGCCGGATTGCCGGCCACCAGCGTGTCTGGCGGGACGTTCTGGGTAACTACAGACCCGGCGGAGACGACGCAGCCATGGCCCAGGGTCTGGCCGGGCAGGATCAGGCTCTGCATTCCGACCCAGGCGCCGTCCTCGACGCATATGGGCTTCGGAGCCACTGCAGGGTTCATCCGCTGGGATCCGAAGCCCAGCGAGTGCGTCGCCGTGTAGAGCGTGGCCTGCGGACTGACTGAGACGCGTCGGCCGAGAGTGATCTCGGCGTCTAGGCCGAAGGTCACACCCGGCGCGATGAGGCAGCCCTCACCGACGTGCAGCCGTGCCGCGATGTCACCCTCCCCCAGCAGCCGCAGTCGCCCTAGGATTGCTACGCCGCGCGCGATGTCACACCCACCGAGTCGGTAGAAGTGCGCGCGCAGGGTAGGCAGCGTGAACTCCGGCAGCAGCCAGGCACAGGCCGACCAGAACCATAGGCGTGGCCGGAACTGACTGGGAAGGCTGCCGCATTCTTTTCGCAGGCGCCGTCTCCATCGCGGCAGTGTGTCACTTTTAAGCATGTTTGTGAGGGTTGAAAGCATGGTCATCGCCCAGACGGGGAATTCCCTCCCGCCACCAGATTTTCAGCCAAGACACGGGCTAGGATTCCAACGGTGGCGGCGCCGGATGGCACGTTCTTTAGGACCACAGCGTTCACGCCGCTGTCGACCCCACCGCCGACCGCGGTATCCCCCAGGATGCACGCGCCTGCGCCGACAAAGACCCCGCCTCTCGGCAGGGGGGAGGCGGGTGTCGCCCACGCGCCAATCGTGATGCCTCTGATGAGGCTGACGCGCGCCCCAAGCCGCTTCGCCATGACGACTGTCCCAGTGCCGCCGCCCGTCAGCCCAGCCTGGACCGGCCGCGTCACGCCGCCGGCGTTCGGGCGGCCTGTTTTTTGGCTTCTCCACGTTTCGTCGTCGGGCTTCAGGATGTCAGTCGGGATTTCAGGATGCATTAGGGTTATCATAGTGTTCCCGAGGCTGGTGGCATCTCCACCGGCGGATTCTCAGGGGGTTCTCGGGCCTACCCTGTGGGCGAACGCCTGGCAGGCTGGGGCGAGGTCCTGGAGCCGCAGGCAGCCGAGCGCGACGCACATGGCGAGGTAGACGGCCACACACAGCGGCAGGCTCCACAACCCACACCCCTGCGCCGACAAGACTGCCGTCAGGGCGACCATGGAGATGAACGCCAGGACGCACCAGCCGATGCCCTGAAGGCTCTCGCCGTTCAGAGTGCCCCGCGACAGCAGGCGCGTGTACGACCAGACCAGACA
>JAYTRQ010000421.1:0-4764 GCA_043746125.1 Armatimonadota bacterium
TGTCAGTACACCGATTGTCGTAACCCAGAGGCTTCGGCCTTCGGGTTAGTGGCAAGCCCCCAGCGTTTACGCGGGGGTAACTGACTGAGAAGCTTGGGCTAACCGCGCCCCAGTTCCAGAGCGTTACACGCGCTCTGCACGAGGCTCGCGATAAAGGGGCACGCTCCCCATGAAGCCCCTGGTGTTGGACGCAGGACCACTTGGTAGGATCACCCATCCCAGGTGCCGACAAGACCTTGGGCTATGGTTCGACACGCTAACTGCCTCTGACCGTACCGTCTACCTTCGTGAGATCACCGACTGCGAGGCGCCGCAACTTCTACTTGAAAGGCATGAGCCGGGCGTTGAGCAGGCTGGACGGCCTGAAACAAACCCTCGTTTACCTGCCGCTGACGACCAATATCATGCTGGATGCCGCCCACCTTTGGGCGGAGGCCTGGAAGCGGGGTCGTCCGACGGGTGATCCACGAGAACTGGACGGCGACGTTATCCTCGCCGCCCAGACGCTCGCCGTGGGAGGCACCGTCGTCACGGACAACCTCGGCCACCTCGCGCAGCTCGTGGAAGCACGGACGTGGCAGGAGATCGCTGTCTGAGGCCTCACCGCCGCTTCCCCAGCGCCTTCCCAACCACCCGTGCGGCGCTCAACCCCGACGCTCCGAAGACGCCGCCGCCGGGGTGGGTACTCGCGCCCGTCAGGAACAGGCCCGGAATGGGCGTTTTGTATTCGGCCAGTTCGGGCAAAGGCCGGAAGGCAAACATCTGGTCCAGGGACATCTCCAGGTGCATCACGTTTCCCTTGAGCAGCCCCAGCGTCCGCTCCAAATCGAGCGGCGTCTGGATAAAGCGGTTCTCAATCGCGCCGCGCATATTGGGGGCGTAGGCATACAGCGTTTCGCAGATCGTGTCCGCCACTTCCTCCCGCGTATCGTCCCACGAGCGCCCATCACGGCGATCGTAGGGGAAGTATTGGGACCACAACTGGACCGTGTGCTTGCCGGCCGGGGCCAGCGAAGGGTCCAGGGCGGTGAAGGTCATGGCGATCACGGGCGGCTTGCGCGATGGGTGCCCGCCGACGTAGTCGGCGTAGGCGTCGGTCAGGAACTCCGGCGTCGGGCACAAGAGCTGCATCCCCTGATGTACTAAATGCGGTTGGCCCGCGCCGTAGTCGGGCAGTTCGGAGGCCGCGCAGCGGACGGTCATGCCGAAGCCGTTACCGACGTTCAGAGCGTCCAGGCGCATTTTCAGACCGTCCGGCAGTTCCTCCGGCCGCAGCAGCTTTTGGAAGGTCGTCAGGACGTGACAGGCGGAGACAATGGCCTTGGCCGTGTAGACCGTGCCGCCCACCGAAACGCCCCGCGCCTGCCCGCCTTCCATGACGATCCGCTCGGCCGGAGCGTCCGTCAAGACCGTCCCACCCATCGCCTCGAACGCCCGCCGCAGGGCGACCGTGAGCATCCCCGACCCGCCTTTCGCCCGCATCGCGCCCGTCTCATGCACCGCCCCCCACCAGGCGGCGAATGGCCCCGTGCCCGGCTCGCTCGGGGCCGGACCGGACTGTGCGCCCAGCCAGCCCAAAGCCGCCCGCATCTCCACGGTCTCAAACGTTTCCTTGAGCAGCCGCCCGTAGCCCGAGACGATCATCCGTAGGGCGTCGGCCGTATTGGAACCGGGCGACTTGGCGAAGATGACGTGACGCCCGAAGTTCGCCATCGTCGGCGGCTTCTGGAAGGCCTCAAAGACCCCCCGCGAGACCGGCATCCACCGCTTGACAAAGTCCTCATAGGCCACGGCGTCGCGGGGTGAGACCTGCGCGATGCTCGCGCACGTCTTCTCCAAGCTCCGGTGAAAGCAGATCGCGCGGCCTCCCGGTAGGGGCAGGGCCGCCCACGGGTCCATCTCTATGTATTCTAAGCCGTGACGCTCTAATTCTAAGTCGGCGACGATGGGCGTCCGCCCAATCATCAGATGCACGGACGAGCCTAAGTCTATCCTGTAGCCCGGCCAGATCTCCTCCGTGCAGACCGCCCCGCCGACGACTGGGCGGCGCTCCAGGACTAAGACTTTGTGCCCCGCTTTGGCGAGGTAACAGGCGCAGACCAATCCGTTGTGGCCCGCACCGATGATGATGGCGTCATACTTGGTTTCGTTCACGTCTTTAGTGTACCCCATGGTATACTGAGGAAACAAATTACGCATGGTAAACGTAAACCGATGTGGCAGTCACGTCTTGCGCGGGCAGGTACATCATCATGTTGAATGGAGTTACCTGGAAGATCTCAGGCGTGAAATCTTTCAAAGCCCTCTACTATTCGGGAGCGGGCGGTCAGATTCTTGTTGATACAGATAATTCGTCAGACACACCATGCGTTGAAACGCACGGCTAACCGGCGCAGACGCCAAGAAGTACCGCTTCGCAGCACTGGGAGTGGACATTCTCTTATCCCCGCGAAGCGGGGGATTTTCGGCGTCTGCGCCGATTAGCCGTGCGTTTTAACGCATGGACCCCTATTCTCGTACGCGCGGCTCTCGTACGCGCGGCTCTCGTACGCGCGGCTACTCGTGCGCGCGGCTCTTACAGCACCAATTAACAAAGGAAGCATCAAGCTAGGAGGGCAGTCCAATGGGCATTTACGCAGAGGAGTTCCAACATTTTGTGTGGGCAACACGCAAGCGGGAACATTTCATCGCGAGTGAGATAGAACGCGCCCTTTATCGGTATGTCATACAACGATGTGAACCGATGCACGTTCAGGTTCATGCGCTGAATGGAATGCCGGATCATGTGCATCTGGCCGTCACGTTACCGGCGACTCTGGCGCCCGCGGACTTCATGCACGGGATTAAGGGTGCCTCCTCGCATTTCATCAACCACCTGCCAGAGACGAAGGGCTGTCTCTACTGGCAGGAAGGCTATGGGTGGCTGACGTTTGCGCTGGATGACCTGCCGCGCATCGTCCGTTATGTGGATCGTCAGAAAGAGCGTCATGCTGCCGGTCGGCTCTCTGCCAAAATGGAGCGAGCCGCCGACTGGGAAGTCTTCTCCCAGCCCCGCGAAGCGAGACTTCCCGGCGTCCGCGCCGAATAGCCGTGCGTTTCAACGCATGGTCTTCAACGCACGGTTTTCGTGGCATGGTCTTCAACGCACGGTCTTCATGGCATGGTTTCTTCACGGCATGGTCCCTGATTTCTTCACGGCATGGTTCCTGTAAATTATGCAAAGCCCCGTCACCTTCGACCACCCCTGGCTCCTCCTCCTCCTGCCCCTCGCCCTCGCGGCCTTCTGGGGCCTGGGCCGGCGTTCCTATGCCGGCCTGCACCCCAGCACGGCCAATCTTGCTCTTGTCTCGCGCGGGCTGGTGGCAACTCTGCTCGTCCTGGCAATGGCGGGCATCCACCTCGTCCAGCGGTCGGATAAGTTGACGACCATCTTCCTGCTGGACGTCTCCAAGTCCGTCTCCGGCGACGAGCAGGCCAAAGGGCGCGAGTACGTCAAGAACGCCGTGGGCGCGAAGCGGGCGGGGGACCAGGGGGGCGTGATCGAGTTCGGGCGGACGGCCAACGTGGACGAGTCGCCGTCCGAAACCATGCAGACGTTTGAGCAAGGCCGGGCGACCGTGGCCGGCGACGCGACCAATCTGTCCGAGGCCCTGCGGCTGGCTTCGTCGTCGTTCCCGCAGGGACTGGGCCGCAAGATTGTGATTCTCAGTGACGGCAACGAGAACGTCGGCGAGGCCGAGAGCGAGATAGACAGCCTGCGGGCGCAGGGCGTCCGCGTGGACATCGCGCCGACCGCTCTGGGCCAGGGGGCGAACGGCAGCCCAACGGGCGAGGCCATGATTGATGGCGTCTCGCTGCCGACGCGGGCGCGGCAGGACGCGCCGTTTAACCTGCGCGTGGTCACGTCCAGTACCGTCGCCCAGTCGGCGACGCTGACGCTGGAACGGGACGGGCAGCCGATGGGCAGCCAGCAGGTCCAGCTCAAGGCGGGAAAATCGGCCTTCACGTTCTCCGAGACCGTTCACGGCGCGGGCTTCCACCGCTACGACGCCGTGCTGACGCCCACCCAGGACAGCATCGCCGAAAACAACCACGGCTTCGGCTACGTGGCCGTGCAGGGCCGCCCGCGCGTGCTGTACATCGCAGATAACGCCGATACGTCCCTCGCCAGTATTAAGAACGCCCTGAACGCCCAGCAGATAGACATGGAGGTGCAGACGCCCGGCGGCATCCCCGCGAACGTCGCCGCTCTCGCCTCCTATGACGCCGTCGTACTCTCCGACGTCCCCGCCGACGAGTTGGGAGCGGCTCAGATGAATGCTCTAGAAGCGGCGACGAAAGAGTTTGGCGTCGGCCTGGGCATGATCGGCGGGCCGAACTCCTTCGCCGCCGGGCAGTACACGGGCACGCCCATCGAGGCCGCTCTACCGGTCAAGATGGACATCAAGGACAAAAAGCGCTTCCCCACCGTCGCCGTGGCTCTGGTCATTGAAGACCTGGAGGAGCAGACCAACGTCAATATGTCTATTGAAGCCGCCAAAGCCACCGTGGACCTGCTGGACCCGCAGGACCAGGTCGGCGTCGAGGACTGCAACGGGACGTGGCGTATCCCCATGCAATACGTCACTGACCGGGCCAAGATCAAGAATATGATGGGCGGCCTGACCGACATGAACGACCCGCCCGTCTACGACCCTTACATTCTCGAAGCTGCCCGCGTCCTGAGCAACACGAACGCCCAGGTCAAGCACATCATCTTCCTGG
>JAYTRQ010000422.1:0-4754 GCA_043746125.1 Armatimonadota bacterium
TTCGTCGGCTCCGATTGACTGCGGGAGAAGTAGGTAATGTCTACGGGGTGGTGTCGGACGATTGCCGACTGCAAGCTCTGGTAGGTCTCGGCGGAGAAATCACGCACGACGGGGAGGCCGACCGAGACACGCTCGCGGGCCTTCTTGATCTCGGCGGCGATACGGCGCGGCAGGACCAGGTCAATCTTCTTCAAGGCAGATGCGAGGGCGCCTTTATAGGCGGAACCGGCCTGCTCGGCGAACGTGGAGCCGGCCAAACGCAGGGCAAGAGCTTCGGGCGGGGTGAAAGAGGTGGGAAGGAACTTCATCTCGGACAGGCCGAACTTCCCGTCTTTACGCTTCACCTGGCCCCACTGCCGCAAAACGGCGACATCCCGCTCGATGGTCGCCCGTGAAACGTCGAACTTTTTTTCCAGGCTCGCCGCATCCCACTGGAACGGTTCGCGCTCGATGAGCTGGAGGAGTTGGATGAGCCGTGAGAACTGTTCTTCCAGTGTCATAAGTCGCTCAAGAGATGGGCTTCGCCGCTCAGAGAGATAGTGTATCGCAGTTTCGTGACTTCGTGATCCGGGTCCCAATCTTCCATCTTGTCATTCGTAACAAGGGGAGCGCCGAGAAGCTTGGCATAGCGCAGAAGCACCTCGTCGGCCACCGTCCCAGCGTCCACAAGAGTTAGCTCGCGCCGGTCCCGCATGGCCCGGAGCGGGATCGGCTCGTCAATGAAGTAAGGCAGGTTGGCATCAGCATAGAGGACGACCGGGAAGTAGCCGCGCTTGCGGAGCGCCCGCCGTATCTCACGCAGATGACGCAGGCGGGGCTTGCCATGGACAAGAGACTCCTGGTCGAACCACGCCACGTTGCTAGCATCTACGACGGCCGGGCCGCGCGGGGCGCGGCGCAGGGGAAGCAGTCGCGTTGGGTCGTCGTTCGCCGCTTGTTCCAACGCGGTCCAGACTCGCGCGTACGTCTCCGGGTCAGTCCTCCCGAGGCCATCCAGCAGAGCACGGGCCGTTCCCACCAGACCCTCCTGGCCTCGGTCTACGGCTTCAGTAAGCTGTCGGGCCGTTGCCGTCTGGCCGGGTCCGAACGAGAGCGGCAGCGGGTCATCCGGGCTGACCGCGCCGGGCGGCGGCATTAGGACCGGGCCTAACGAGGTTTTCGTGGCGACGTATTTAATGATCCAAGCGTGTGCATCAGGGGCTTGGCTTCGGAGGCGCGACAACATCCGATGGACTGCCTCTACCGCGCCCCCATCGCTGGGGGAGAGCGCCGCAAGATAGGCTCGGGCCTCGGCCTCCGCTTCAGTGGGTTGGGGAAGAAGCCGCAAGACACGCCCGAGCGTCTCCGCACCTCCGACCATTGCTCCCTGTGCCGTCTGAAGAGCCAGAAGCCGACGGGCAAATAAGGCCGCTGGTCGAAGCTCACGTTTTCCCTCAAGGGCAAGTGCGGCGACGTCGAGTGTGTCAGCATCTTCCCCGTTGAACTTCATTACGTCTTCGGCTAGGGCAAGCGATAAGTCCCATTTGCTCTTGTCCAGGAGATGGCGCACAGCCCTCAGCCAGGGCGACTCACTCTGTTCTTGTGGGGCAGACGATGGACCAGCGGCACGGGCCGGGGCAGAGGGTGGGGGAGAGACTTTGTCCTGTCCTAAGACTTTGAGCAGTTGAGTCTCGATCTCCTGACGCCTCTTCAACTGCCGCTCCAAACGGGTGACGCGCTCGGCCTGCTTCTTTGAAAGGCGTGTTGCCTCATCCCGCTCCGCCTCCGCCTTGCCCCGCGCGTGGATCGCGTCGTCCCGTTCGGCTTCGGCCTGCGCCAGTGCCTGACGCGCCTCGTCACGCTCCTTACGCCTTTGGTCCCGCTCGACCCGCAAGGCGTCGCGGGGATCGGTCTTGACTTCGGCGGGTGCGGACGCTTTTGGAGAGGAGGAAATGGGCTGGGCGGTGGGAGCGGAGAGTGCTTGTAGAGCCGCTAGGGCACGCAGCTTGTCGGCCAGCTTGGTCTCTTTGACGGCGGCCTGAGCGAGACGGCTCTTGATGAGTGTGTTGGTGGCATAACCCTTCGCGTCCGCACGGAACCCATAAAAAACTTGGCCTACGATGAGCCCGAGTTCCGGGTCACGCAGTAGGGTGATCACGGCGGAAGGCTTGATCTGAGTGAGCCAGGCGGCGGCTTCGGCGATGGTCGGTGGAGGCGGGGTGGCTTCCGATTCCGCAGGTACGAGCGTTTCGGCGACTTGCTCGTCTTCCATCTAAGCAGTCCCCGCCAGGACCGGCAGAGCGCGGCCGACGGGCCGCTGGCGCGTCGCCTCGGTCACAAGCTGGCCGCAGGCGGCAGCGATCTGTTTGCCGCGCTCTTTGCGCTGCGTGACAGTTACGCCCGCGTCTTCCAGCACCCGGCGGAACGCGGCGATGCGGGCCGGCTCGGGCTTGCTGAACGCCTCCGCGACGGTTGTCGGATTGTAGGGAATGACATTGACGGCGGCGGACGTCCCGCGCAGCAGTTGGCTCAGTTCGCGGGCATGCTCCGGCTCGTCGTTGACGCCCCGCAGCAGGACGTACTCAAACGTCAAACGACGGCCAGTATGTGCGGCGTAGGCATGACAGGCGGCCATGAGTCGTGCCAATGGATAGGTCCTGTTGACCGGCACCAGGCGGGTCCGCAGGGCATCATTGGGCGCGTGCAGCGAGACGGCCAGGGTGAGCTGCAAGTTCTCCTGGGCGAGACGCTCGATGTTCGGCACGATGCCAACTGTGGACAGGGTCACATGCCGCATGGCGATCCCGCATTCGGCGTTGAGGATTCGGATAGCCTTCAACACGGCGTCGTAGTTCAGCAATGGCTCGCCCATGCCCATGAAGACGATATGGCTGATCCGCCGGGAGGTAAGCGATTGCAGGAGGAGAAACTGGGCCACGATCTCACCGGCCGAAAGGTTCCGGGTCAGGCCCTGAGTGCCGGTCGCGCAGAAAGCGCAGGCCATCGGGCAGCCGGCCTGCGTGGAGAGGCAGACCGAGACGCGCTTCGCATCGGGCAGCAGGACACACTCAATCGGGTGGTCGCCGTTTGAGAGGTTTGCTAACGCCTTAATCGTACCGTCGCGCGTGTCCGTCTGAGATTGAGTGAGAACCAGGGGTGAGCCGGGGAACCGCTCCGCCAGCTGCGTCCGTGCTTCTTTCGGAAGATCGGTCATCAACTCGAAGTCGGCCCGGAACCCGCCGCCCTCTTCGGGCGCGATACGCCGGTACAGCCACTCGGCCACCTGAGTGCCCCGGTAGGGGGGGAGTCCAGTCACCTCGGCCACCAGACCGCGTATCTCTTCCGTCGTGTATCCAATCAAAGTATCAAACGTTTGTTCAGTCACACGTTTAGTATACCCGGAACGCAGCCCTGACGTAAAGAAAAAACCGACCCTGCCGATAATGTAGCGTATGGGTGTTGCTCTGCTGGATCTAATGAAGGATGATGCCGAACTTGACCGGACGTTCAAGCGCTATCGCGTGAACGTGCCGCTGTCAATCGCTTCTGCGGCCGGGGACGGGTCGGAAGAGGTGCGAGAGGTCCTGCCTGGGCTGGCGCACAACGTCAGCCTGAGCGGACTCGGCTTCGTATCCTTCGGCTGCTATGAGATGGGGAACTTACTAGACATTGAAATCACGCTCGAGTCCCAGACATTCGTTTTACTCGCTACCGTCCGCAGGAAGCGGCAGATGGATCTGAACGGCGACGTGCTCTACCACTATGGGACGCAGTTCGTGCGAACGGAAGCCGCGCTGCACTTCATCCCTGTCGCCGCCCAGTTCATGCTGACGCATGGGGCGGATCGCCGTACTCCGGTCCTGGCATGATACCGACTTTAGAAAAAGCTCTCAAGGGGAATGCGTCAGACAAACGCGCCTTCCGGCGGCATCGTGTCAGCATGGCCGTTCTTGTTCAAGCGGTCCCCGAAGAGGGTTCGATCCGCACGGAAAGGGAGAACGCGCGGCGCCATCCGACCGTTTCCGTCGTCGTCTCCGACCTCAGCCTGTCGGGCCTGGTCTTCGTCTCCCCGCGCCCTTTCCCGCCTGGGTGCCTTATTGACCTTCAGTTCAGCCTCGGGGCACACGTCTATCCCATCCGTGCCGTCGTCAAGCGCAGCCAGGTTGTCGCCTTGCCTGGCCGCCGCGTTTTCCATTGCGCCGCCCAGCTCGTCCGAGGCGAGAATGCCGTTCGGTTTATCCCTGCCGTCGCGCGATACCTCACCGGCAAATCCTGAGCGAAGACAAAAAAGCCCCCCGGCTGATGGCCGGGGGGTATCGTTCGGGGGGTATTACTTCTCACGGACCGGAACGTTCCCCCCGGCGACCACCCCCTCGCGGGAGTAATAGCCGAGTTCGACCAGAAGGTCGTGAGGGTTCGTGTCCAGGAACTGCGAGATCGCGTGGATGAAATCGGCAGACGGTGCCGCGTCCTGCCCCCGACCGTCCGTCACCGTCTCTGTTGACGTCTCTGTCTCAGCGTTCATTGTGGTCTCCTTCGCCCGTTTCGGTTCGCCGCCTTTGGCAAAACCTCTTAGTTATACCCGCCACCTCCCCGTTTCCTAGCCTGAGCAGCGTTTCTCTCACAAATTTCCGGTATAATTTCTATCCGTGAGCGACATCATAGACAATCGGCAGGACCGGCTGGCGCTGCGCGTGCGCGAATTGCTGGCAGATGGGGCCGCTTCTGCCCGCTTCGCCGTCGGCTACCTATTTTTAGATGGTCTTCTGCCCCTG
>JAYTRQ010000423.1:0-4754 GCA_043746125.1 Armatimonadota bacterium
TGCCAGGTCTTAGGGGCGGACAAGATCACCTCTTCCCTCTCCTTCCACTTGAAAGAATTGCGGCTTGCGGGGCTTGTGACGATGGAGCGGCGGGGCAAGCACGTGATCTGCGGCGTCAACCGGGACGCAGCAGCGGCCCTCGCCGCTTACTTGTTGGAGACCACCACTGCGATTGGCAACGCCGCGGCAACCGACGACTGCTGCGAATAGAGAAAGAACACCATGAAACTCAGCCACTTCACCGAACTGCTTCAGACTCACTCAGACAAGCCCTTCCGCCTCGTTCTCCCCGGCGATCAGGCTGTCCCGCACTCCTTCCATGTGACCGAAGTCGGCTACGTCACCAAAAGGTTCATTGACTGCGGCGGCAAGCTGCATACCATCCAAACCTGCCAGCTACAGGCGTGGCTTGGGACCGATACCGATCATCGTCTTCTCGCCGGCAAAATGGCTGGCGTGCTCAATCAGGCGGCGGCGAGGGGCGTTCTGCCCGCCGGGGAGGACCTGGACGTGGAGATCGAGTATGAAGATACGGCGATCTCGCAGTATCCTATCGCGGGCTGTGCGGTCACAGAAGATGCCGTCATCCTGAGTCTCACCTCTAAGCACACGGACTGCCTGGCCAAAGAGTCCTGCCTACCGTCGCTCCCGATGGCGGGGGGGGACTGCTGCGGTGTCGGCTGTGCCTGCGGATGAGTAGTAAAGCAGCCATGACGCGCCGGTACGCGGCTGAACTCGTCGGCACGTTCGGCATCGTCTTCGCGCCGGTTGCACTGTCCGCCTCCGGCCATCTACCAGGGGGCGACGGCGGCCTTGGGGCTGCGGCCTGTGTGTCTGGACTGGCCGTGCTGGCGATGATCTACGCACTCGGACACATTAGTGCCGCCCACTTCAACCCGGCCGTCACGCTGGGGTTTGCCGTCGCGGGCCGCTTCCCCTGGCGATATGTAGTGCCTTACAGCATGGCGCAGCTGGTGGGGGCGGTTCTTGCATCGGGGCTTGCCGCACTGCTGTTCGGGCCGGGCCACGGCGCACACGTCCCCGCGCCAGGGCCGGACGCCCGCGCTGTCGCGATGGAGGCCGTACTGACGTTCTTCCTGATGCTGGTTATTATCGCCGTCGCCACGGATAAGAGGGCTAATGGGGCCGTCCCCGGCCTAGCGATTGGAATGACCGTCGTGCTCGACGTGCTGATCGGAGGCCCGGTCTCCGGCGGCTCCATGAACCCGGCCCGGTCTCTGGGGCCGGCTCTGTTCGCGAGCGGTGCGGCCCTTTCGCATTTGTGGATTTATGCCGTCGGCCCCGTGCTGGGGGCTGTCATCGCGGCGCGGCTGTATGAGGGTCTTCGGGGCGGGGAGGAACACGCCCAGGGTGCGCCGAACGACTTGTATCAGGCGCTGGCTGAGATCGAACAGGAGGCCCGCGATGGCGACACGGCTCGCGATCTTTTCAGACGTCCATGCTAACCTGCCCGCAATGGAAGCTGTGGCCGAACACGTCCGGGGGGGTGGCTACGACGGCGTGTACTGCCTGGGCGATCTAGGCGGCTATGCGGCCCAGCCGAACGAGGTACAGGACCTCGTCATATCACTGGGCTGCCCCACCGTCATGGGCAATTACGATGAAGGAGTCGGCTTCAACCGGGACGACTGCGGCTGTCATTACGTCACGCCATTCGACATCGAGATGAGTGACGTCTCGTTCGGCTGGACCCGCGCCAATACGACCGACCGGCATAAAGCCTGGATGCGGGCGCTGCCGCGTGACGTCCGCCTGGACGTAGAAGGCTGGCGGGTGTTGTTGTGCCACGGGTCGCCGGCGTCTACCACGGAATACCTCTTTGAAACACGCTCGGAGCTGTACTTGCAGAAGTTCACGGCGGGGGGCCGAAATAATGCCCACGCGGACGTGATCGTGTTCGGCCACACGCATGTCCCGTACCACCGCGCCGCGGGCGGGGTGGACTTCATCAACACAGGCAGTGTCGGCAGGCCCAAAGACGGTGACGCCCGTGCAGGCTACTGCGTTCTGACTTTAGACGGCGACAGCGTCCATTCCGAGCAAGTACGCCTGAAGTATGACGTGGAAACTGCCTGTTCGCGCCTGATCACTGCGGGTCTACCGGAATACTTCGCCGAGTATCTGCGGACGGGTGGGGAAGTCAGGCGTTGACGCGCGTGCTACAATAAGGGCACGATGAACCAAACAAAGTGCCGTCGCTGCTTTGACCTCACCTTGCCGTGCGCCTCGCTCCTGCTGGCTGTCGGATCAGCGGACGGACTCCGAGCCGCCCCGAAAGCATCTGCCAATGCCGCGCCTGCGCCCGTGGAGGCTCTTCTTTATTCGACCATGCCTTGCACGGCCGCACACCGGCCCGAGATGGCGATGGACGGGGACGAGGGCAGCTACTTCCAGACTACCTACGGCATGGACGACGGCGACGATTTTCTTGTGCTTCTGGGCCGCCCGATCCCCCTTCAGTCCCTCCATGTGACGACCGGCGACACCGACGGGCAGGACCTCCTGACCAATGGGTTCGTGGAGACTTCTCCGGACGGCGTCCGCTTCCATAAGGCCGCCCATTTCAATAAGGCCGGCGTTGCCGACGTAGTTCTCCGTTCCGAGCCGGTCGCCGCCCTGCGTGTCCGTCTGGACCGGGGCGCTGGCATTCCGAACTTACTCATCCGTGAGATCACTCTCAAGTCGCCCGTCAAGATCGCGCACGTTGAACGAGGGCCGGGACGGGGCTTCTATGACGTCTCGGCGTCACCCGATCTGGCTCCGTGGGCGCAGCAGGCGGAGACGGAAATGGAGTCTTTCTGGCCGGATACCGAAGCCCTGCTTTACTCCGATAAGTTCATCCCGCCCAACATGGTCAACGTCGTCTACAAGACTGGGCCGGGCGTCACCGATGTTGCTGCCACTGGTGGGGGCGTGATGACCGTCAACACGGCTTGGTGCCATCAGCACCCTGAAGACACTGGTCTGACCGTCCACGAGACGGCCCATGTCATCCAGGCGTACTCCACCTATAATCCAGTCTGGCTGGTGGAAGGCATCGCCGACTACATTCGGTGGGTCCGGTTTGAGCCGGGGAACTTCCAGTATGTCATAGACCCCAAGAAATCTACCTACCACGACTCGTACCGGACCACCGCCGCGTTCCTAGCCTGGTGCGAACTGCACTACGACAGCGCCCTGGTCACGAAACTCAGCCGCGCCGTCCGCTTCGGGACTTATGACACCGCCATGTTCAAGCAATACTGTGGCAAGGACGTGGACACGCTCTGGTCGGAATTCGTCACCGCCTACCAGGCGGATCCCAAGGGCGTTCTCACGCCGGCCCTCGCCGCCGCCAACCGGCTGCGCGTCTTTCCGGCCGTGACGCCCGGCACTTCTACACCCGTAGACCTCACTTTGGCCTTCAACGCGACTGGCCTCTACACCGAGGGTGGGGCGTCGCCGGCCGCGACGGGTGTGGACGGCGAGGGCAACGGCTACTCGTCTGGGCTGCTCGGCACGTCCCGGACTTGGATGAACGTCAAGTTCAACCTCGGCCCCGCCAACGCGCCGGACATGGTTGCTTGTGGGGGAAGCGTCGTCGCGCTTCCGTCCAGCCGCTATTCCTCCCTGTGGATCCTGGCGACAGCGGTGGAGGGGAACCAGATGTCACAGTCTTTCACCGTGACCTACACGGATAGCAGCAAGGACGTTCTCGCCCAGAACTTCAGCGACTGGTTCTCACCCAGCCGATTCTCCGGCGAGGGTCGCGCCGTTCCCATGCCCTACCGGCTAACGGCGGACGGAGCGAAAGACAGCCGAACTTTCTACGTTTACGGCTACGGCTTCTCCCTTGACCCTGCGAAGACCGTGCGAAGCGTCACTCTGCCGAACAACCCGTTCGTGAAAGTTCTGGCCGTCAGTCTAGCGAACTAGAGCGCACAGCTAGGAAGAGAAGGCAGTGAAGTGGACCCCTCCCTCTCTTCCTCACGCAAGCCATCGGCTCTCCCCCTGCCCACTACTCTTGCCTGCCTTCATTGTTCTACTTCTCTCCAGGGGTAGAAATTGTAGACCAGCCCGCGCCACTCGCCGTGGCCCGCGAAGAAGTCCCGCACCTCTTTGTCGGTCACAGGCCGCCCCAGTTCCTTCCCCAGCAGCATCCGCGCCCAGCTATCGGCGTTGACGTGCTCCGGCTTGCCCAGGTAGAGCATCAGGCAGGCTGCCCCGTAAGGCCCGATGCCGGGGAGGGACAGCAGGCGCGCCCGCAAGGCGTCCGCCGTCAGCGATCCGTCCTGCCAGGCCTCTAAATCCAACTCTCCTTCCGTGATGCGTGTTGCGATGGCGTGGACGTAGGCGTTGCGGTAGCCCATGCGGGCCAGGGCGGCGAAGTCGTCGAACGGCACGGCGGCGATCTGGGATGGGGTGGGGAAGGTCCGTCGCGCTGGGTCGGTCCCCAGAGACGTTCCGAAGTGTTCCACTAGGCGGCCCGTCATAGCGATGGTCTGCGCCCAGGTCGTGTTAACCGTGGCGATGACCTTGATGGTGTCTTCAAAGAGCGTCGGGCAGCGCAGCATCCGGCCCCGGTGGCAGTCTACGATGTGCGTCAGCTCGGGCTGCGTTCGGCAGTAGGCATGGAAGCTCGACAGTGGCACGTCGAGCTGGAGCATCCGGCGCACACGCTGGATTATGGTGGCTTCGTCACCGGCTCTATCCGCCTCGACGGCAACCTGTCCCGCGCCTTCGCGTATCCGAAG
>JAYTRQ010000424.1:0-4739 GCA_043746125.1 Armatimonadota bacterium
CATGAGGACGCGCATACCTAATTTCCTTTGTAACTGCTACCGATACTCTGCGGCATCCGGCCCCATCATTGGGGATCGCTGCAGCAGCTTTTTGATGGTCCATCCATCATCGTGGGTCCCGCGTTGGAAGTCATGGCAGGCGCCTTCAATCAGACCGGCCCACCAGAGCGGCGTGATCAAGGCCCGTTCTTCCGGCTCCAGCGGCGATACCTCGGCATACCCGTGGAGCACTTCGTCGTATTTGCCCCGCCAGGAGAGCGCGAAGTCGCCGACCCGATGGTCCCAATGGGCCAGTTCAAAGTCAAGGATGCCGCAAAGACGGCCCCCGGTGAAGCGGAGGTTCCACGGGGTAAAGTCGCCGTGAACCACGATGCCGGGGCGGGCCTGGGGCTGAAGGTTCGCAATCCGCTTACGGGCGCGTTCCAGGTGCCACCGGAGGATGCGGACCTCTTCCGAGTACCCGCGCTCATTCTCGGCCAAGACGGCATCCAGTGCCGGGTCGGCTAAAATCTCCTCGCACCGCCGCCATCCTTCCCGCTGTCCGAAACCCTCGATCCGTGTCAGGTCTGCGTGGAACTGCGCGAGAAGACGTCCACGGATGCGCCGTTCCGCGCCTGGGCCGTGTGACACGGCCGAGTCGCCGGGCAGGAAGGGGGCGAGGCTCCAGAAATGTCCTTCGAGTTCCGTCGGTCCTTCCACCGTGGCCGCTACAGGGCATCCCAGGGCCGCGAGACGTGCGACCAGACGCACTTCATAGTCAATGGAGGCGCAGCCGTCCACCCCTGCCTGCCGCCACCAGCGGCGCAGGACCAGCCGTTCGCGTTGTGCTTCGACGAGCCAGTGCTGATTAAGTCTGCCGCCAAGGGGGGCGATGAGGCGGACGCCGAAATAGGAGAGAATTTCGTTGTTTGGCTCCATCAGAGCAGCAGGCGATAAAATATCTGTGTACTCTCCAACACGCCTGCGGGATCTCGGGCGTATTGGGGGATAATGCCGGCGCAGACGTAGCCCAAGCGGGTGTACAGCCCGGCGGCGTTGTCCGCAGCCGTGTCCAACACCAGGAGTGTCCGCCCCACGCTCCGGGCGGCCTCTTCCAGAGCGGCCAAAAGAGCTTTGGCGATGCCACGCCCACGATGGTTGGGATGGACGAACAGCTTTTGCACCTCAGCTCGGTGGCGACCATTCTGCTTCGTAGCGAGTGCAAGCTGAACAGTGCCTACGACGTCCTCCCCATCCCGCACGACAAAAAGGAGGCATGTGTGCGCCTCAACGTCACGCAGAACCTGCTGCCAATACAGGTCGGCGTCTTCCAGAGACAGTGGGGCAAGAAACCCGATCGAGGCCCCGGTGTGGACGACGTCATGCAGCAGCCGTGAAAGCGAGGGAACGAGTTGCAGCGCGAGTTCCAAGTCGACGCTTTCTACACTCACGCAGACGTCTCCGCCTGGTGTCCGATGTCGGTGCGGTAGTGCATATGGTCGAACGAGATATTTTTGACGGCGGCATAGGCGCGGGCGCGGGCCTGGGTGAAGTCGTCGCCCAGGGCGGTGACGCCCAGGACGCGCCCGCCCGCCGTGACCACGTGCCCCTCGTCGTCGAACTTCGTACCGGCGTGGAACGCGACCACGTCCGAAAGATGTCCCACCTGTTCCAGACCCTCAATGGGTAGACCGGTGGCATACGCGCCGGGGTAGCCACCGGATGCCAGCACAACGCAGACGGCGCTCTGCGGCTTCCAGCGAACCTCGACTTCATCTAAATGGGCGTCAGTGACTCCTAACAAGATGTCCAGCAGGTCAGTCTCGAGCAGAGGCAGAATCACCTGCGTTTCGGGGTCGCCGAAACGGCAGTTGAACTCCAAAGTCTTGAGCGACCCGTCTTTGGCGATCATAATGCCCGCATAGAGTACGCCCTTGTAGGGAATGCCGGACTCGCGAATGGCCTCCACGGCCGGGCGCAGGATTTCATCCACGGCCCGCTGATATAAGGCGGCGGTGACGACCGGGACGGGCGCATAACAGCCCATGCCACCCGTGTTAGGGCCTTCATCGCCGTCCAAAGCACGCTTGTGATCCTGCACGGGGAGCATCGGAACGAGCGTCGTGCCGTCGGTGAACGCCATCAGCGAGGCTTCGACGCCCTCCAGGAACTCCTCCACGACGACCGTGTCCCCGGACGCACCGAAAACCCGTTCGCGCATGATCTGGTCCAGCGCATCCTGGGCTTCTTCGTCGCTGCGGCAGATGAAGACGCCCTTGCCCGCCGCCTCGCCGTCGGCCTTGACCACAAGGAGAGCGTCCGGCTGTGCGCTGAAGTGCGAGCGGAGGTAGTAGGAGGCCGCCTCGTAGGACGTGAACGCGGCGAAGGCGGCCGTGGGGATGCCATAGCGGAGCATCAGACCTTTGGCGTAGGCTTTGGAGCCTTCGATGAGGGCGGGTTCGCGGGCCGGGCCGAAGATGCGAAGCCCGCGCTGCTCGAACAGGTCCACGATACCGGCGATCAGCGGCACTTCCGGACCGACCACGGTCAGGTCAATGCCGTTCTCGACGGCGAATTGCAGCAGACCTTCGGTATCTGCGCTCGCCAGCGGGACGCACTCGGCGAGCTGCGCGATGCCGGCATTGCCTGGCGCACAGTAAAGCCGGCTGATCCGCTGGCTCTGCGCCAGTTTCCAGACCAGCGCGTGTTCGCGCCCACCGCCGCCGATCACCAAAACTTTCAGCATGCAGTTTTTCCCTAAAAGCCCGTCGGCTCGTCCGTGCGCGTCAGATCAAGATCCACGAACTTCGCGAACTCCGGTTGGAATCCAACTTTGACTACGCCGGTCGGCCCATTGCGGTGCTTGCCAACGATGATCTCGGTCTCCTCCATCTCCGCCCGATCCGGCCGGCCGCCCTCGGCGTTGAAGGCTTCCTTCATCTTGTAATACGCTTCCCGGTAGATAAAGCATACCATGTCGGCCTCTGCTTCAATCGAGCCGCTCTCGCGCAGATCTGAAAGCATGGGCCGTTTGTTCTCGCGGCTTTCCACCGAGCGCGATAACTGGGACAGGGCGATGACGGGGACTTTGAGTTCACGGGCCAGCGATTTGAGGCCCCGCGCGATCTCGCCGATCTCCTGAACGCGGTTTTCGGTCCGGCGGTGGGAGCGCATGAGCTGGAGGTAGTCCACGACGACCAGGCCCAAGCCGTGTTCGGCCATCAAGCGGCGGCACTTGGCCCGCATGGTCAGGGACGACGTTTCCGTGGCATCATCAATGAAGATGGGAGCCTCATACATATTCTGGACCACCTCGGCAAGTTTCGTCCACTCGTCCTCGGTGAGGTGTCCCGTGCGGAGTTTATGCGAGTTGACCTGTGCCTGGGAGCAGAGCATACGGAGTGCGAGCTGCTCTTTGGACATTTCCAGCGAAAAGATGGCGACCGGCTTCTTCTCATTAATAGCGACGTGCTCCGCAATAGAGAGGCAGAGGGACGTGTTGTGAACACAGACGTCCTGGGCGATGAAGTTAGCCCCATCAGGAACGCACAAGTCGTACACCTGGTGTTCGCCGACGGGTTCAATAGCAACGATTTCGTCCCAGTAGATGTCCGGGCTGGACAGGCGGCGCAGGCTGTCGTCGTCCAGGACTTCAGCATAGGCGGCGAGGCGGCTCTGCGGTAGCCCTCGGCTCATATGGGGATTATAGCCGCCGAACTTGCCCTGACTGGTCGTTTCGCCGCTCCGGCGAGCTAGCTCGACAAACGAGAACGATTGAGCGGCAAGGGCTTCTTTGACGTAAAGCCAGGCGTCCGGCGGAAGGTGTCCGCCGTTACTACGCCGTGTCTTAAACTCGCTCCCGAAGCGGGCCGTCTTCTCGCCGAGCCATCCGATCTGGACCTGATAGGTAGTGACGGATCGCGGCTCAGTGATCTCAACGCGCCAGCAGCGCGGGGTTTTCTGCCAGAGCTTGCTGACGATGCCGAAGCGCGTCAGCGCGTGGTGGACGTCCTGGGCCAGTTTTTCGGAGGCGACGGCGAACTCAATGCGCGGATAGCCGCCCATGTTGTAGATGGTGCCATCGCAACTCATCAAGACGCGCAGGAACTCGGCGAGGTGCGGCTGGGTCCAGCGCCAGACGCAGTCAGGGAATGATTTGGCCTCCGACAGTTTGCCCCACAGTTCCAGTTCTTGCAGCCAAACCGTTAAGGGGTTTAATGAGGACTTCCACTCGGAGCGCGTCGGGCGAACAACTTTGTAGGTAATGCGCTCCTGGCGCACGACACACGTTGGATAGTGCAGCGCGATAATGTCCTTGAAGTCGGCGATGATTACAGGGTCTGTGTTGGTGAAGTGTGGGCAAGTGCTGGTTAAGCCGCCCTCGGCGATGAAGTAGGCCATGAGCCGTACTAGCTCACGCGGCATTGTTTCTTCTGTCCCGAAAGCCGGAACGACGCGCGGTACGGCGATTTTATGCCCGACGGCGAGATCATGCAACGGCGTCCAGCCGTGGACAGTGAGGAACGGGTGATGCCCAGTCACGTCAACCGTGCGCCCGGTGCAAGTGCGGACCCGGAAACAGGACTTTACACCGCTGTCAATCCAGTCTCCGACGTGGGTAGTTCTCACGCGGCTCGTAGGTGAGAGGCCGAAGACGGTCGAAACCTGCCGCCGTACGCAGTCCTCTATTGTCAGCCGCTCGCCTGTTTGTGGGTCGTCAAGCAGAGTGTAAGCAGGGAGGCACTTTCCCATACTCGGGC
>JAYTRQ010000425.1:0-4735 GCA_043746125.1 Armatimonadota bacterium
GTCCGCAAGCAGGTAGTGAAGACGGAGCCAGTCGACCCCAACGCGCCCGCCACCCAGGCGGGCCAGCAGCGGGTGACATACGTGATCACATACCTGAACGGTCGGGAAACTCGGCGCGAGGCGTCGGACATCGCCATTTTGGAGAAGCCTCTGACGCACATGAACCTTTGAGATGCGTCAAGGCAACGAGAAAAGCCCCCGCCAAATGGCGGGGGCTTTTTCCGTGTCTAGGGCTGGCGGAGAGGGTGGGATTCGAACCCACGGTGACGTTGCCGCCACATCCGCTTTCGAGGCGGACGCACTAGACCAACTATGCGACCTCTCCGTGATTAGATAGCCTCGTCTGCCGTTTAGCAGTGTTCATGTGTTTACAGGGGCTGGGCAGGATCGAACTGCCGACACCGAGTTTAGGAAACTCGTGCTCTATCCACTGAGCTACAACCCCCCAGCGGACTGCCCCATTTCGGCAACGCGCTTATTATACCGGCGACGGCGGCGTTTGTCAATTCGTCGGCGGTGAGCGTCAACAGCTTCAGGGACCAGTACCAATGACGGACTCAGGTTGACGCCGGGGCGTGTTTTGTGGATAATAAAGTAGAACAATTGTTTCCCCTTGTTAGAAAGCAATCTCTTGGATAACTTTAGCCAGATTGATGAAGAAGTATCGGCCTGGGTGGACGCGCACCGGGCGGAGATCGTGGAGACGACCCAGACCATCCTGCGTATCCCCAGCGTGGAAGGCAAACCTCAGCAGGGAGCGCCTTTTGGCGTTGAGACTCGTCAGGCTCTCGATTACGCCCTGAGCGTAGCCGCCGGCTATGGGCTGACCACGAAGAACCTGGATGGCTACGCCGCCCACGCCGAATGGGCTGCGCCGGGTGTCGCTACGGATGCCCCCATCATCGGGGCGCTGGCGCATGTGGACGTCGTGCCGGCCGGGGACGGCTGGGTGCATCCGCCGTTCGGGGCCGAAATTGACGGTGGCAAGATCTACGCCCGAGGCGCACTTGACGACAAAGGCCCGGCCATGTCCGCCCTGTGGGCATTGCTGGCCGTTAAAGAGTGCGCCGTGCCGCTGACGCGGCGCATCCGGCTCATCCTCGGTGCGGACGAGGAAAGCGGCTTTGAATGCGTCAAGCACTACTTCGCACACGAAGAGATGCCTGTCTCCGGGTTCACGCCCGACGCCATGTTCCCACTGGTCTACGCCGAGAAGGGCATCGCCAATGCCGTGCTGACGCGGGCTGCCCCGCCCGAGGGAGAGCGGATTAGTTTGGTGAGCCTGAGCGGCGGCCAGCGGCCCAACATGGTGCCGGACGCGGCCGAGGCGACTCTGCGGCTCCGCGCCGCGTCCCCGGCGATGGTCGCACGACTCAACTCCGTGGTCGGCATCACGACCTTGGAGGCAGACGGCGGGACGCGGCTCCACATGACCGCGAAGGGTGTATCCGCCCACGCCAGCACACCCGACAAGGGGGTCAACGCCGTCGCCGTCCTGTGCGGCGCCCTGTTGCTCCTGGACCACACGGAGGATCAAGCCGCCATCGTCCAGCAGATCCGGGACTGGGCGCAGGATACGACGGGCGCGGCGCTCGGCATCGCGGGCCAGGATGAGGTCGCTGGGCCGCTGACCTGCAACCTGGGCATCGCCCACCTGGAAGGCGGGCAGGCGACGCTGACGCTTAACGTCCGCTACCCGGTGACCTGGAACATAGAGACGCTGCGTGGGTGTTTGCTCTCCGGCATTGAGGGTTCGGGCTGGGCGCTGGAGTCGCTTTCGGACGCGCCACCGCTGTATGTGCTGCTGGACGACCCGCTGGTCGCGACGCTTCTAAGCGTCTACCGGGCGGAGACGGGCGATCAGGCCGCCCCGCAGACGATGGGCGGCGGCACTTACGCCCGCTCCATGACGCGGGGCGTCGCGTTCGGTCCCAACTTCCCCGATCAGGATATGAGCGACAGCGGGCCGCACGAGAAGGACGAGTGCTGGCCCGTGGATCATCTGATCCGTGCCACCAAGATTTACGCCAAGGCGCTAGCCCGGCTGGCGAGCGAGTAACGTTATGTCACACAAGCAGACCGTGGTCGTCGCTATGAGCGGCGGCGTGGACTCGTCCGTCGCCGCCGGCCTGCTGCTGCGTCAGGGCTATGACGTCGTTGGCATCACTATGCAAATCTGGCAGGAGAGCGCGACCGAGACCAAGGGCGCGGGCTGCTGTTCACTTGGGGCGGTGGAAGACGCCCGGCGTGTGGCCGCTAAGCTGGACATCCCCCACTACGTCTTAAACTTTCGGGAGTTCTTTGCCGAGAAGGTCATCGAGAACTTCGTCAGCGAGTACAAGCGTGGTCGCACACCAAACCCCTGCGTCAACTGCAACCGCTACGTCAAGTTCGACGCCCTGCTGGGCAAGGCGAGGGACCTGGGTGCGGAGTACCTGGCGACCGGCCACTACGCCCGCGTAGACTTTGACGAGGACACGCGCCGCTGGAACCTGAGCCGCGCCCTCGATCGGAGCAAGGACCAGACCTACACACTGTATCACTTCACACAGGACGAACTCGCACACACGATGATGCCGCTGGGTGTCGTCACGAACAAGGCTGAGACCCGTGCCATCGCCGCCGAGTTGGGCCTCGCGGTCAGCAACAAGCCGGACTCGCAGGAGATCTGCTTCGTCCAGGGCGGCTCGTACACCGATTTCTTAGCGGAGACCGCACCTGAAACGGTGCAGACCGGGGACATCGTCGACACGTCCGGCCGGCGGCGCGGGGCGCACGACGGCATAGCGTTTTACACCATCGGCCAGCGTCGCCGGGTCAACGTCGGTTCTCCCATCCCACTCTACGTCGTGGGCATTAATGCCGAGACCAATACGATTGTCGTTGGAAGCAGTGAGGATCTAATGGCGGTGGGGGTGGAGGCGGACGATCTCAACTGGATCGGCATTTCCGGCGTGCAGGAATCGCAACCGGTGTTGGCGAAAATACGCTATAACATGGAGCCTGTAGGCGGCACATTACAGAATGGCACTCGTGAGGGTTCACTGATCGTCCATTTCGACACGCCTCAGCGGGCGGTCACGCCCGGCCAGTCCCTGGTCGTTTATAATACCACTGGTGAGTCCGTCCTCGGCGGCGGAACTATTACGCGCCGCTTGTAACCCATGCCCAACGAAAGCCGCTCGGACAATTTCGGGGTTTTACTCCTGGCCGGAGTTGGGGCGGGGGCGCTGACGGGCGTCCTTCTGGGCCTGATGGCGACTCACCGCCCCCGCACCCAGGCTCAGGAAGAGATGATCGAGACTGTGGATGACCTGAGGCGGCGGGCCGAGCAAATTCTCACGGAGCTATCTCATGCCGCCCCCGACGATTGAGACTACGCTTCGCGGATTTGCCTTGAAGAAGGAGACCTTATCTTGAACCTCACGATGAAAAGTCGCAACCCAGACCCGACAACCTGCATCCTCGATATTGAGGGCGAAGTGGACGTCTATACGTCGCCGCAGCTTAAGCAGGACCTGGTCCAGCTCACCGAGCGCGGCGTCAAGCGGGTCGTTATCAACTTGTCGAAAGTCGAGTACCTGGACAGCACAGGCTTAGGCGTGCTGATCGGTGGCCTGAAGCGGCTGCGCGAGGCCGGCGGCAACCTGGCTCTGGTCGGGCCAGGCATGAGGATTCAGCGCATTTTTGAGATCACAGGCCTGAACAAAATCTTTGATATCTACGGCACTGAGGAAGAGGCCGCCGCGAAAGAAGGGGTGACTTTGTGAGCGCCCCCCTCGCCGAAACAGTCCAACTCCTCATCCCCTGCCGCCCCGAGTACGTCGGTGTTGCCCGCCTTGCCGTGCTGGGCATTGCCAGCCGGATGCCCTTCTCGTATGACGAAGTGGAAGACGTCCGCCTCGCCGTCGGCGAGGCGTGTACCCACGCCGTCGAGCGGGCCGGAGACACGCGGGCCACGATCCGCATCACCAGTGTCATTGACAGCCGTGCGCTTTCCATCGAGATCGTGGACGACGTGTCCGAGTTGAACATGGCAGCGCCCAGCGAGGAAGCGCAGCTTCTGGAAGATGCCGGCGTGGATCAGCAGGGCCTAGGCGCACTCCTGATGGAGATCCTGGTGGACGAGGTCAAGATCGAGGCGTCCGCCACCGGCACCCGCGTTCTACTGACTAAGTACGCCCCCGAATAATCCGTCTCCACCACTTAGAAAGTCATTCTGAAGTTAGCATGACCACCATGACACCTAAAAAGGCCTCCGACTGGACCCAGGACGACGCCGAGACTCTGTTCGCACGCTATGCTCGCCACCGCGACCCGCAGATGCGGGACCGGCTGGTCACCATGCACCAGAACCTCGTGCGCTATCTGGCCGGCAAGTTCGTTAACAGGGGAGAGCCGCTGGAAGATCTCATTCAGGTCGGCACTATCGGCTTGATTAACGCAATTGACCGGTTCGACTCAGGTCGTGGCACAAAGTTCTCCACCTATGCAACACCCACGATTGTCGGTGAAATCCGGCGCTACTTCCGAGACAAGGCTTGGAGCCTCAAAGTCCCCCGTCGCTTGCAGGAGCTGAACCAAACAGCTTCCAAAGCGCAGGAGTACCTGAGCAGCAAGCTGGGCCGCCCGCCGACGATCCAGGAAGTCGCCCAGCGGATAGGAGCGACCGAAGAGGAGACGCTGGAAGCGATTGAACTCGGCAATGCCTACGATACCGTTTCGCTGGACAGCA
>JAYTRQ010000426.1:0-4729 GCA_043746125.1 Armatimonadota bacterium
CGGACACGAAGATGCCGTTCTGCCTCTCGTTTAAGACGGTGGAGACTACCGACTGGGACACTTTAGCCCGCTCAGCGACGTCTTTTAAAGTCACCGGTCTGGCCGAAGCCATCGAGATAGGCGATAGGAGTATGGAGGGTTTCTCTGGCATTGGTTTGCGATGACGTAGAAGCGACTTTATATAAATATTTCCCCAGTTTACCCATGTGCCCCGTCCTTTGTCAAGGGGCCCGTTTGACCCGGCCTACGCCAAGATGGTCCAACATCTGGCTGACCGTGACGAAGGCGTATCCCTGGGCGCGGAGCGAGTCAATAATGGCCGGCAGAGCGATGGCCGTGGCGGGCGTGTCCTGGTGAAGCAGGATGATTGAGCCGGGTGTGGCGCGGTCTAGAACGCGGTCCTTGATGAAGTCGGACGTGACGTCGGTCTCGTAATCGCGTGCGCCGACGGTCCAGGAGACGGTGACGTAGCCCAGGGACTTAGCGACGTCCAACACTTTATCGTTGTACTGGACGCCCGGTGGGCGCATCAGGGTCGTGTGTAGGCCTGTAGCGGCGAAAATATCGGCATCGCACAGGCGCAGCTCGCGGGCGATCTCGCGCGGCTTCAGGGCAGGCAGGTCCTGGTGGTTGTAAGTGTGGTTCGCCAACTCGAACCCGTCGTGGGCCAACAGCCGGGCGACTTCGGGGTGTTCTTTAACGCGCATCCCGACGAGAAAGAACGTGGCCGGCACGTTCTTCTCTTTCAGGATGCGCGCGATCTCCGGCCCGTAGCACGGGTCGGGTCCGTCATCAAAGGTAAAGGCGACCTCACGCCGACTCGGGTCTCCCTCTTGCAGTAGGGCTTGACGCGGGTCGTAATGGTCCCGGCCCTGCCAGTGCAGGACCCACTGGGTGGGGCTGAAGACCTTGCGGAGGGGGACCTTGCGGTGCGGGTTTAGTGCCCAGAGGGTGAGGCAGGCGGCGGCCGAGGCGGCGAGGCCAAGTGCCAGAAGACGCTTGTAGGGGCGACGGATCATGGCGTTATTATACTAGTTTCCGTCGGATTCACGCTCGTTTCAGAAACTTTTGCGCGTGCCGCTTGACGAAGTCGGTAGATTTGACTATAATGTACTCAGAAAACAGCCGCCCAGCTTAATGAGGGGGCGGGTCGCGGGGGTTTGGAATGCCGGACGCGGGAATGCCGGACGGAGAAACGTCTGACGAGCCGGTCTATGTGATCAGCATCGCCGCGAAGCTCGCCGCCCTGCCCGCCTGGACCCTACGCGTGCTGGACAAGGAAGGCATCGTCCGGCCCCAGCGCACGGCCACGGACCGGCGGCTTTATTCGGATCGGGACGTCGCCCTGTTGGCGCGCATCCGCTACCTCACCGAGGAGCGCGGCGTCAACATGAACGGGGTCCGGCTGATTCTGGAAATGGAGGGGATTCGGGCCGCCCCGGACCCCACACCCTAAAGGATACACCCACAACTTGATTTATCCATCCGCAGACACAATTGAAGACAAAGTCAAGAGCCGCTACTCGCTCGTTATTCTTGCCGCCAAGCGTGCCAAGCAGATCAAAGAAGGGGCACCGGTGCTGATCGACACCGACTCGACCAACCCCCTGACCATTGCCCTAGAGGAGATCGCGGCGGGCATGGTCACCGCCATTGAAGCCCCCAGCGAGATCGTCCCACAGCCGGGCGCGCGCCACGCGGAGGCGGGGCCGACGGCGGCACTGCCAGACGCGCGGGCGGAAGCGCTGACGACACCAGATGCCGGCGACGCCGGATAGGGGGACAAAATGCCTAAATCTGTGGGGATTGACTTGGGCACGACCAACTCGGTCGTGTCCGCCATAGACGAGACTGGGGAACCGGTGGTCATCACGCTGGCCGAGGGTAGTCGGCTGTGCCCCTCCGTTGTCGGGTTCTCCAAGACAGGCGAGCGCCTGGTTGGGCAGCTCGCCAAGCGTCAGGCTATTACGAACCCAGACCGGACGATCTCGTCCATCAAGCGGCAGATGGGGACGCGCTACAAGGTCGGCATTGACGGCAAGGAGTATTCGCCCGAGGAGATCTCGGCGATGATCCTGGGCAAGCTACGCTCCGACGCCGAGGCGTTTCTAGGGGACGTCGTGACCGAAGCGGTCATCACGGTCCCGGCCTACTTCTCCAACGCCCAGCGCGAGGCGACCAAGGCGGCGGGCCAGATCGCCGGCATCAACGTGGTGCGGATCGTCAATGAGCCGACGGCGGCGGCCCTGGCCTACGGGCAGGACAAGACCGGCGAGCAGACCGTGCTGGTGTGGGACCTGGGCGGTGGCACGTTCGACGTCTCGATCCTGGAGCTGGACAACGGCGTTTTTGAAGTCCGGGCGACGTCCGGCGACACCCATCTGGGCGGCGACGACTGGGACATCCGCATCATAGACTGGATGGCGTCCGAGTTCAAGCGCGAGACGGGGATCGACCTGACCAGCGACCGGATGGCGATGCAGCGGCTGAAGGAGGCGGGCGAGAAGGCCAAGGTTGAGCTGTCCACGCTCCTGACGGCGACGATCAACCTGCCCTTCATCTCGTCCACGCCGGAAGGTCCCGCCCACCTAGAGCTGACCCTGACGCGGGCACAGTTAGAGGATCTGACTCTGGATCTGCTGGAGCGCATGCTCGCGCCGACGGAGCAGGCTCTTAGAGACGCCCGGCTTGAAACGAAGGACATCCACAAGATCCTGTTGGTGGGCGGCATGACCCGGATGCCCATTGTCCAGGAACGCGCCCGGACGGTTTTCGGCAAGGAGCCGACTAAGGGGATCAACCCGGACGAGATCGTCTCGCAGGGGGCGGCCATTCAGGCCGGCATCCTGACGGGCCAAGTGACAGACATCGTGCTGCTGGACGTCACGCCGCTGTCCATGGGGATCGAGACCCAGGGCGGGGTGTTCACCAAACTGATCGAGCGCAACACCACTATCCCAACATCTGCTTCGCAGACCTTCACGACAGCTGTGGACAGCCAATCAGCTGTGGACATCCATGTGTTACAGGGCGAGCGCGACTTCGCTATTGACAACAAGACGCTGGGCAAGTTCCAGTTGACCGGCATCCAGTCCTCTCAACGCGGCGTGCCCAAGATCGAGGTCATCTTCGACATTGACCAGAACGGGATCGTCCACGTGTCCGCGCGGGACACGTCCACGGGCAATGTCCAGAAGGTCACCATCACGTCCTCTTCCGGCTTAGGCTCAAGCGAAGTGGAGCGGATGGTGGGTGAGGCGGAGCAGTACCGTCGGGCTGACGAGAAGCGGCGCGAGGAGCAAGAGATCCGCAACAAGGCTGACCAGCAGATCTACACGGCCATGCGGGTCGCGGCCGATGCGCGGGGCATGGTCGCGCCGAATCTGATTGAGGCGGTCAACCAGGCGGCGGGGATGCTGACGGCGGCTCTGAATAATTACGATACGGCCGGGGCCAAGCACGGCATGGAAGACTTGAATACGTCGCTGATGGCATTAAGTAACGCCTTCTATGAAGCAAAGACGAACGGGTCCAAGGCGCGCCAGAACGGGGCCGGATCGCCGACCGCCGATGTGTTCCACGTCGAATCGGTGGCCGAACCCGGCACGGAGACCATGGTGACCGCCTTTGCCGACCCGGATGCGGCGACGCGCATTGACATGGACGACATCCTGCACTCGGAAGAGGGTGACGGCGACTTCCGCGACGTTTAGGCTCTTCAGAGGGCGGCTTGCGGCCGTCCTGCGCCGTGCGGGGCCGAAGGTCCCCGGAACCCGGAGCGCCCTCCAAAGCGTTAAAGGGAAGCGGGGTGCTTGCGGCCCCTTTGTCGTGTCGGCTACATAGGCAGTTCCGAATCACTTTATGGCTAACAAACGCGATTATTACGAAGTCCTCGGTGTCTCGCAGACGGCGCCCGCGCCGGAAGTGCGGTCGGCTTACCGCAAGCTGGCGGCCAAGTATCACCCGGATGTCAACCCCGGCGACCACACCGCCGAGGATCGGTTTAAAGAGATCAACGAGGCCCATGAGGTCCTGTCCAGCCCGGAGAAGCGGTCGGCTTACGACCAGTACGGGCACGACGGGCCGCAGCAGGGCTTCGGCGGCGAGGGCGGCTTCGGCGATATCTTCGACATGTTCTTTGGAGCGGGCGGCGCAGCCGGGCGCGGTGCGGAGCGCGGGCGGCCCCAGGCGGCGCAGGGCAGCGATCTGCGCTACGACCTGGAGATCACGCTGGAGGAAGCCGCGTTCGGAGTCCACAAGAGCCTACGGTTGTCTCGGCAGGATTCGTGCGGGACTTGCCACGGTGTGGGTGCTAAAGCAGGCACTTCGGCCCAGGCCTGCTCGGCCTGCTCGGGAACAGGCCAGGTGCGTCATGTGCAGAACACGATCTTGGGCTCCTTCGCGACGGCCGCGCCGTGCGCCCGTTGTAGCGGATCCGGTCGGGTCATCCTAGACCCCTGCCATGCATGCCGGGGCCAAGGCCGGGTGCGCCAGACAACAGAGCATCCAATTGACATCCCTGCCGGCGTGGACGCTGGGACGAGGCTGGTGGATCAGAATCAGGGCGACGCGGGCCTGCGCGGCGGACCGCGCGGCGACCTGTACGTGATCATCTATGTGCAGCCGCACCCACAGTTCACGCGGCGGGGCAGGGATGTCCTGTACGAAGCGCCGATTTCGTTCGCCCAGGCCACTTTAGGTGATGCGTTCGACGTGCCGGTCCTCGGTG
>JAYTRQ010000427.1:0-4727 GCA_043746125.1 Armatimonadota bacterium
GGCATCGCCGCTGCTCAGGAGGCTGGGCTGACGCCGCTCAAGATCAACATGGTGGTGCAGCGCGGCGTCAACGAGGACAGTATTTTGCCGATGGCCCACCGGTTCCATGGGACCGGCTGCGTTCTGCGCTTCATCGAGTACATGGACGTCGGCACGACGAATGGCTGGCAATTGGCTGATGTCGTCTCCGAGGCCGAGATCATCCAGCGCGTCAGCGCCGAGATGCCTTTGGAGGCCATCACCCCGAACTATCCCGGCGAAGTCGCCCGCCGCTACCGATACGCCGACGGCGGCGGGGAGATTGGCGTGATTGCCTCCGTCACTCGCCCCTTCTGCGGCGACTGCACCCGCGCCCGGCTGTCCGCTGAGGGGAAGCTGTACACCTGTCTCTTTGCAAGCAATGGCTTCGACCTGCGGGCGCTGCTCCGCGGCGGCGTGTCGGACGGGGAGATCGGCTCCGCCGTGCGTGGCCTCTGGTCTGCCCGCACGGATCGGTATTCGGAGCAGCGTACGGAGGAGACGACGCGGCGGCCTAAAGTGGAGATGTCACATATCGGGGGATGAGGTGTCAGCCGCATGGAACATCGTGATAGCATCGAGCGTTACAGCGGCGGCCTATCCGAGTTAGCGGAAGACGTAGGCAATCTCAAGGACGACGCTCTGGCTGAGTTTTTGCGTCTGCTGGCGGCGAAAGTTGAGCGGGATGGCAGTCGCGATGCCGCGCGAGGACGGGTACAGCTTGCTTCTGCCTTGCAGGAGTGCGCGTCTCACTTAGGCGCGTCTGCGGCGGGAGCCGGTGAGGCCTGGCGAATTGCGAAGTCATTTATGTCTGACGCCCACAATGATAAGTAATCACATGAGGCTTTTTGCCGCACTCGCTCTGATTGTGGCCGTCGTCCCGTCCCACGCCGCCGAGACCGACTGCCTCACCCGAGACCCGTCTACCATCGTCAAGCGGGGCGACACCTACTGGATCTACGGGACCGGCCTCGGGACAGCTCAGTTCTCGTCCAAAGACAAAGTCCATTGGACCTTCCGCGGGCCATGTCTGCCGAACGCCCCAGATTGGCTTGAAAGGACCGTGCCCGGCAACAAGAACTACGCCTGGGCACCGGACGTCCGCTACTTCGACGGCAGATACTGGCTGTATTCGGCCTATTCTCTCTTCGGCAAGAAAACGTCCGCTATAGGCGTCGCTACCAGCGCGACCCTGGAGCCGAACTCGTGGGTGGAGCAGGGCCTGGTCGTCCACACGACTGAGGCGGGGGACGCTAACGCGATTGACCCGTGCATCTTCCAGGACGCCAACGGCCGGCCCTGGCTTTCTTACGGCTCCTACTGGACGGGGATCAAGCTGATCCAGATTGACCCCAATACGGGGTTGCAGGCGGCCTGGAACACGACAGTCACCAGCATCGCCGGGCGGCCCGATGTGCCGGGCAACGCCATCGAGGCGTCCTGCGTCACCTACCACAACGGCTATTACACTCTGTTTGTTAACTGGGACAGCTGCTGCGCGGGCAGCCAGAGCAAGTACAACGTCCGCATGGGCCGTTCCCGCGCGATCACGGGTCCGTACCTGGACCGCAACGGCAAGGACATGAGGCAGGGCGGCGGCACACTGTTCCTGGGCGCGGTCTACGATGACGGCTCCGGCAGGCCCCCGGACGACGAGGTCGGGCCGGGTCACGTCGGAATCCTGCACGACGTGGACAGTGACTGGGTCTCCACCCATGACGAATGGGCGCGGGACCGGAACGGTGCGACGACGCTGAACGTGCAGAGGCTGGCCTGGGATACTGACGGCTGGCCCCGCGCCGTGCTGGACTCTGGCCCGTATAAGGTGGTCTCGTTCCTGTCCACGCACGAGGTCCTGACGTGCGTTAAGGGCCCAGTGCCCTTGCAGACGTGGCCGGACAAGAACACGGACGACCAGGCCTGGACGCTGACGGATCGGGGCGACGGGTTCTACAGCGTCTTCCAGAACGGCCGCGCGTCCCAATCGCTGACCATGCTGGACGAGCCGGCCAAGCCGGAGTCTCTAGTATCCGTCACCCGGTACGCCGGGCGCGACACGCAGTTATGGTTTCTGCGGCAGAATGAAGACGGGACGTACACCCTGCTCGCGAAGGCCGGCGGCAGGACGCTGGCCTTAGACGTCGGGGACTGTTCGCTTACGGACGGGTCGGGCGTCGGCCTCTGGACGTCGCGGGGCAACAACTGCCAGAAATGGTCCTTCCACCACCGTTGACACAAGTACAATGACACAGCCCTCCGACAACCAAGCCGCCCTACGCCACCTGCCCAAAGTCCAGGTCTTACTTGAAGGTGAGGCGGCAGGCCCTCTTCTGGCCGAGCACCCGCGTCAGGTCGTCCTGGACGCCGTGCGCGTGGAACTTGACGCGCTGCGTCAGCAGGTGCTGGCGGGCGAGGCTGCGCCCCCATTCTGCGAGATAGACCTCTTCGCTGCCATTCGGCGGCGTCTTAAGACGAACGATCTGCGCCGTTTGCAGCGGGTCATCAACGCCACGGGCATCGTCATCCACACCAACATGGGCCGCGCTCCGATGGCCGAAGCCGCCGCGCAGGCCGCTTATGACGTCGCCCGGAACTACTCCAACTTAGAGCTGGACTTGGCGAGCGGCAAGCGGGGCGGGCGCGGTGGGCAAATCGAGGAGCTTTTCACGCGGCTGACGGGGGCGGAGGCTGCCCTGGTCGTCAACAACAACGCCGCCGCCGTCCTGCTGGCCCTGACGGCGCTTGCCAAAGAAGGTGAAGTCATTATTTCCCGTGGCGAGTTGGTCGAGATCGGCGGCGGCTTCCGGGTCCCAGACGTCATCACGCAGAGCGGGGCGCGGCTCGTCGAAGTCGGCACGACCAACAAAACGCGGCTGGCCGACTATGTCCGTGCCGTCACGCCTGAGACGAAAGTTCTGCTCAAGGTCCATGCCAGCAACTACCGGATCGTTGGCTTCACGGAAGAAACGCCGCTGGCCCAACTCGTGAAACTGGGGCAGGAACGTGGGCTGCTGGTGATGAACGACTTGGGGAGTGGTGCCCTGATGGATGTGACCGGGTATGGTCTGCCCTACGAACCGACCGTTCAGGAGACCATCAAGGCGGGCGTGGACGTCGCAATGGTCAGCGGCGATAAGCTGCTGGGCGGCCCGCAGTGTGGCATCCTCGTCGGCAAGTCCGACCCGATCCGGCGTATGGGCGAACACCCTCTGTACCGCGCTCTACGGGCCGACAAGATGACGCTGGCCGCCTTAGAGGCGACTCTACGCCTCTATCTTGACCCGGAGCGGCTGACCGGAATGCTACCTGTCCTGTCCATGCTGTCCCAGACGCGGGAGCAGATCGCCCGCCGCGCCCGGCGGCTCAAAACGGCCCTGTTGAAGTTGCCGGGCTTTATGGTGCGCCTTGTAGATGGCGACGGCTACACTGGTGGCGGTGCCTTGCCGACGGTGCCTCTACCGACCAAACTGGTTCAGGTGCGCCCGCCCGGGCTGTCCGTGGAGCAGTTGGCCGAGCGCCTGCGCCGCCACGACCCACCCGTTATGGGGATGCTGACGGACGGCTGGTTCACGATTGACCTGCGGACGGTGCGTGAGGAAGAGACGCGGGTGATCGTGACGGTGGTGCGTGACGTGACGGGAGATTAGGAGGAATCGGCTAATGATGAACGGCCAACACCCCCGGAATAAGTTCTGGGTCTTTGGCAGAGCGATTGTCCACCTGCGTGGACAGAAGACACGGATCGAATGCAGTTCCTGTACCCGCGAAGGCAGACGTTCGCACTTTGGCAGACCCGGAATCCATTCTGGGGGCAACCTGCCAATGGTGATATTGTTTCTGCTGATGGTCTACCTCCTTCAAAGCCCATCCTCGGCCCAAACCGCCTGGAAGCCTTACGAACGCTTTGATTTCGCCCACAAAACGCTCACGCGCCCGCAGCTCAAGCCGCTGACGCTATTGGACCTTAAGTATATGCGTGGGCTAGTCTTCGGGCGGCACGGCCGACGGTTTGATGAGGCGGCCATCCAGGACTTCCTGCGGACAAGGCCCTGGTACAAGCCGAACCCGAACTACCGCGTCACGGATCTGAACGCCGATGAGCGGGCCAACATGGACCTCATCAAAGAGGCCGAGTGGAAGCGGCACGCCCACGCTGAGCCGGGCGATATGCGCTTTTATCAGACCCACGTGCTGACAGCCCGTGAGCTAGGAACGCACTCGGCCTTGGAGTGGCAGATCATGGCCGGCGAGGTGGAGGCGTGGCACGGACGGCGCTTTGACGATCAGCCCTGGCTTCAAGCGTATTATGCCGAGCGGTATTGGTATCACCCCCGCGCCGACTACAGCCCGCGACTGCTCACGCAGGCCGAGCGGGCGAACCTGGCAACGATCCAGAAGGCGGAGCAGGCGCAGAGGCGGTTGGCCCTCGCGCCGGGCGACATGGGGCTGTTCCAAGAGTCGCCGATCTCGGCCGGAATGCTACATGGGCTGAACCTGTACGAACTGCGTCTGCTCCGCAACGAGGTCTTCGCCCGGCACGGGGCGCGGTTCCGCACAGGCTGGCTACAAGAGTATTTTGATGGGCAGTCATGGTATCAGCCTAGTCTGGCACTGGGGGACGCCGTCGCGCTCTCGCTGGTAGAGAAGAAGAACGCGGACCTACTCCGGCAGGCCGAGGACGGGCTGCATCAGCAGTTGTCCAACCGGCC
>JAYTRQ010000428.1:0-4726 GCA_043746125.1 Armatimonadota bacterium
GGGACTCAACCCTCCGTGTTCGTACTCGCGGCCCGCGACGTAGCAGCCGATCCCCGGTGCCACGGCGATGCGGACGTCCGGGTCCCACCGCCAGGGCACGGTCTGCTGGTCCGTCTGCGAGTTCGGTTTGAGACGGGCGCAGCGGCCCTTGCGGGACTCGGTCAGATGCTCGGGGAGTTCGGCCTTGGGCAGTCCGCCAGGCAGCAGGAGCCAGCCGTGATCGGTAACGATTCGCACCTCGGCCCAGCCTGCATCCAGCAAGGCCCCGACGCGCTCGGCGATCCCCTTCACCTCCTCGGCCACTCGCAGGGCGAGCCGCCAGCCCTGGCCGTGGCCGTACTCGTCGAGGTGCCCGGTCTCCGACCAAGCCGCGCCCGCGGGTGATCCGGTGTCGTCGGGGGCCAGGATGCCGTAGCCCTGGCCGACCAGTTCGCGGCGGAGGATGTCCGCCGTCACCTTCGCGCCGTCCGCCGTCACGACGGCATTGAAGCCCGATCCGGGGCCGAACAGCGAGGCAACGGGCGACACGGCGGGCTTGGCCGTCGGGGTGACACCGGGAAGGGCAGTGAACTGCCAGTCCCGCGTCACGGTCCGCCCCCTCTGCTGGAGGGCGTCGGCGACGCGCTGGCCGATGTCGTAGCGGAGGCCGTCGGCGAACAGGGTGCAGACGCCCACCCTGGGGGTCGGGTCCGGGGCCATCGGCGTCGGTAGGGGGTGCTGCTGAACGGCGGTCTGGAAGGCTTCTGCCGCCGCCCTCAGCCAGGGCTGGTAGAGGACGTTGAGCGCGTGCTTGACGGCGGCCACGTCCGTGCCCGCCTCCACGCCCGCCAGCGCGTCCAAAACGGCGATGTCGGCGCGCCACCCGCCCCCGGTGTACGCGGCAGCGATCTCCTGCGGCGTGCCCCCGCCCAGCGCACCTTCCGTGGCGTCCGCGAGGGCGACCAGGGCGGGCAGGACGCAGGCCAGCGGTGACTGGCCGAGTTCGGCCCACACCCACTGGCGGCGCAGGCCGTCCCGCTGTTCCAGAGAGCGCACCTGACGGCGCGCCTCGGTCATGGAGTCGGGCAGAGCCGTTAAATCACCCCGGAGCGCGGCCTCGGCCTCTTCGTTGTCCTGCGGCCAGGCGGAGGCGTCGAAGAACAGGTCGTTGGCCTTGGCGGGGCGGGCCTGGCGCAGCAGGGAGGGGAGCGCAGGGTAGCGGGCGGGGGCCTCGGCGAACCGGTTCCAGACGCTCTGCCAGGCCCCCTGACGCTGGCCCAGGAGGGCGGCGGCGGTGAGCGCGCCGTCGGCCTCCGGGTCAAACCCGAGTTGACTGCGGCAATGGTCCCGAAAGGCTCCCCACGCCGCCACGTCCTTGGCGGCGCGCTGGCCCTGGGGGTCGTTCATCCAGAGGAGGAGGTCACGGACGGGTTCCGGGTTCAGGAGGGCGTTCAGTCGGGCGGCAGTCAGCGGCACTTCGGCGCGCAAGGATGCCAGTGGCTCGTCAGCCAGACGGATCAGGGTGCGCGGCAGGGCCTCGCGGGTGGCGGCGTCGGTGGACACCTCGATCTGGAGGCCGCCGTCCGCGCTCCGCAGGAACGCCTCAATGGTCCAGTCGCGGGCGTTCTTCTGGGTGAAGAGCGTTCCCCGGTACTGGAGTTCGGCGAGCGGCTTGAGGGCCTGGGGACATTCGGCGACGGCGCGTAGGTCCTGGCGGCTGACACCGGGGAGGTAGAGGATCGGCGTCTCGGTTTCGGCCCAGTCCGCCTCGGGAAGAGTCCGGGCAATCATGCACCGGAGCCAGATGGCGGGACCGGTGCGGGCGGACGGGTCATAGGGTCCGAGCGTCAGTAGCGGCAGGGCGGCGCGCAGGCGCGGGACAAGCGGCTCCCACTGGCGGTCCTTGTCCGTCCAGAGGACGGCGGTGGGTGGTGTCTGGTCGCCCTTGTTGTAGTCGGCGGCTCGGCGCAGGGCGGCGAGAAAGGCGTCAAAGAACGTGTCTGTGTCACTCATCGCCGCGCCGCCTCCTTCTCGGCCCGCGTTAGGTGCAGGTCATTCATGCGGTCGGAGCCGTCGGGGTTTTTGCCCCGGTCCTTGTTCCAGTTGATGTTCGGTCTGGCCCGCAGCACGTCGGCGGTCATGAACGGGCGGATGTTCATCCTCACCCCGTCGTTGATGTCCGGGTCCCAGCCGATGGGCTGCTTGGCGAGCGGCTTCCAACGAACGTAGATGTCGTAGCCGCTCTTGCGGTCTTCAGCGGCTTCGCCTTCGGCGATGGCGATCAGCTTCTTCTGAAGGGTCTGCGCGGCGACGAGGCGACCATCGGAGCCAGGAACGCCCTGCCGCACGGCGTCCGCTTGGGTCTTAATCCAGCCGCCGAGATAGCGATAGATCAGCTTGTCCAGTTTTTGGCGGTCCAGCCCGTGGTAGTTGACCAGCGCGCCGAAGCCATCCTTACGCCCGTCCCAGACGTGCCAGACGAAGGGCCGTTGGCCGAACGCCTTGCAGTGCTGGGCGAAGAAGGCGTCCCGGAGCCACTCGTCGAGGTCCTTGCCCACACTGCCCGCGTCGGTCAGGAGTTTGTCCTGTACGGCGGGCGACCAGTCTGGGCCGTAGGAGTGGGCGAGGAGGGCGCGAATGCGTTCGGCGGCGGGCGTCTCTCCCGCCACCGGGGGCAGGCAGACAATTCCGTCGGCGTCGGTATGGCCCGCGAGGTCGTCGTCTTCGTTCTGCGGCCACCGGTAGCCGAGGAGACGGGCGACGGCGACTTGCAGGGGGGCGGTGGAGCGGGCGGGATGGCCGTGGAAGAGCCATTGCGTCGGGTCGTCGGAGTGCGGCTCCGGGAGGCCGTCCGGGTACTGCTCGTCGGCAACCTTCTGCCAGTGGGCAAGGTCGAAGGGAACTTTTACAAGCGTTTTGTTGGTCACTGCCATCTTCTGGTCAATGCGGCGGACACTGGTAAGGTATTGTGGGGACTTACAGAACGCCCATAACGCAGGCAGATTCGCAGGATCATCCGGGACTATCGCGGCGATGTTTTTGTCGAAGATTGCCCCATCATACAACCAACATGGGAGGCCACTCATGATAGAAACAGCTACCCCCCTCCGACCCCAAGCCCCCTGTCCCACGATAACTGCATAGCCTTCGTAGGGGAAATTCCCGGTCGCATCTGACCACTCTACAATCAGTTCATATCCATCAAATGGCACGGAGTTCCGACCACTCGTTTGACACAGTCGCCAAGGCTCTCCCACCTTTGGAATGTCCCAGAAAGGCCGAAGATGGCGTGGGGTGTCCCCCGTCATGATTCCAACAGGTGCTTTCGCGAATTCGGCGAGGAGAGGAATCCCTCGGTCTCCCTCTCCGAAAGCTATGCGTGCATCGGGATTCAGAAGCTGGTCTTGTTGGAGGTATTGCTGCAAAGGGCCTGTACGAAGCAATTCGGCTTTCTCTGAAGGAATACGAGGAGCGGACGCATCATACGTGTTCAAGAAGTTCTCGGTGGCAGGTCGTATATTCTCAGCAACAAGGAGGACTACGTTCACAACCTCACCCGTGATCGTCTCAAAGGCACCAAAGCCCAGTCGAGCGATGGTATTCCACTTTCGCCGTTCAAGAAGACGCTGACGCATCAGTTTGTATCGACTAAGGAAGAGCCAGTTCTGGGGCGTCACTATCGCACAGCAACCCGATGTGGCACAAAACCTGAAGCACCTCTCAACAAAGGTGGTAGACAGATCGGCCCTCGCATCGGGGTAATGCTCTGCTGAGAAATCGAACAGCACTTTGGATTGCCTGCTTCTTCCCAAAAATGGCACGTTCGTTACGACTAGGTGGTACTTCTGCGCCAGCATCTGCGCCGCCCGTGCCACACCCTGCGCCGCCACCCCAAACACAGCCGCCTCCGCGTCCGATGCCTCCTCCTTCGCCAACGCCCGATCCAGAACCGGACCTACCTGCCCCCAATCCAGCGCGAAGATGCCGTCCTCCGCCGCCACCTGCGCGGGGTCAATCAGGCTGCCCAGGTCGGGCGCGTCCCGGAACAGGCGGTACAGACGGCGCAGGGTGGCTTCTAGCTCCCGGTCATTACCCGCCAGCGAAGTCCACTCGTGCAGGCGGTCGCCCACGGCCAAGCCCGAACAGGCGATGTTGATCTGCGGCAGTGAGCGGTAGCCGCCCGCCTTCCACGCCGCCATCGCCACCACGAAAGCCGCGATCTGCGTGCAGCGTGGGTCCAGTTCCAGGCCGAACAGGTTGTCCCGCAGCACGGCGTCGGCGGCCTCGGCCTCGCTCAGACCTTCCTCGCGCATCCGCATCCGCCGAAGCAGATCAAACGCCGCCACGTCGAAGTGCCCGGAGCCGCAGCACGGGTCCAGCACCTTCAAGTCCGCCACCCGAGACGGCCAGCCTGAAAAACTTCCTGCTGCGGGGGTGCCCTCCTCATTCAGCCGCAGGTACGTCAACGTGGCGTTGAGCGGGTCGTCCGGGTGCCGCGCCGCCCACCACGCGCCGAGCGAATTGTGGAGCAGGAACTCGACCATGTAGTGCTCGGTGAATAGCTGGGTCACCGGGGAGATGTCCGCGCCGCCAATCTTCTCGCCGCTCGCGTTGACCTCAGCCTTGCGCTTGGTCTGCCAGAACTGGTACACCCAGCCGATGCTGTCCTCGGCGGTGAAGACTGGTGAGGGAAGGTCCGAGAGCAGCTTCTCCAAAGTCTGACGCCCGAGCGCATCGAAGCGCAAGC
>JAYTRQ010000429.1:0-14098 GCA_043746125.1 Armatimonadota bacterium
GGCCAGCACCTTCGCCGCCTTGTAGTCCCCGCGTTCCACCGACAGGACCTTGTACTCTGTGAACGTCATCGCGTCCGGGTAGGGCGCGGCGCCGGGCACGGGCGGGCGCGAGACCTTGATGACCTCGCCCGTCACGACCAGGGCCGCCGCGCCGCCTGATCTACTCACGGTGGACGTCGGTGGGGCGGAGTGAGGGCCGCAGCCTGCCAAGAGGCACGCGAGTAGGAGAAGAAATGGCATCGGTCGTGTCATGGGCGTGTATTTTCTTCCTACGGTCCGGGCAGGCGGATCAAGCGCCAGTCGCCCGAGGCCAGGTCGCGCTGGGTGAACTCCCAGACGACGACCCGGACGTGCGACAGCCGGGCCGGATCGCTCGCCATCTGCCGGGCCAGTTTTTCCCGCGTGACGTGCGACCCGCCCGCGTTGTTGATGATCGAGTCTAAAGGCCGCCCTAGAGAGAAGCTGACCTGTTCCGCCAGGCCCGCGTGTCCGCCCCAGCCCTGGCCGCCGAGTGAGCCGGACGTCTCAAAGCTGTCCCGCGACGAGTAGACGTTGCTGAAGCTGTCTCCCAGCAGCAGCACGTCGGCGTCCGGGCGAGGCTGCCAAGTGGCGCCGTCGGGGTCCGTGACGGGCCGGATCGTGACGGCCTGTGTGCCCAAGAGGGCATTACCGGGGGGCAGGCGCAGCATCCGGGCGACGTCCCCGACATTCGCCACGGCTTCCTCGCCCCGCCGATAGACGCGGCGCGGACGCGGCGGCAGGAGGCGCTGCGCCTCTAAGTACCCGGCCAGCGCCAGCGCCGTCGCCTCCATCGCCGGGGGAGTCCAGTGTGTGTCCGTTCGGAGGAACGGCTTCTGCCCGGTTCGACGCTCTTCCGCTGTCATCGCCAGGAATGGGTCGAAGACGTAACACTTATCCCTAAGCCGACGCAGGAAGTCCTCATAAGAAGGATTCTGGAGCGGCCCACGCTGCTCAGAAAGCGCCTCCGGTTCCAGGGCCGGCTTGACCGGCACGGGCAGGATTACCAGGGTGATGCCCCGCGCCCGAAGCTGACGCGCGAAGTCTAAAATGGCCGGAATAGGGTTCGGCTGGGGCACACGCTCGTTCCCAACGCTCGCCTCGCGCTTCCGGGCCAGCACGGCGGCGTCCAGAAAGCCCGGCCCGGCCGTGTATTCCACGTCCGGCCGGTACAGAAGTTCGCCCCGCCGCCCGACATAAGCCTGCTCGTTGCCTACGCCTAGCCGGGTCAGGATGGCCTGAGCCGGAGGCAGGATCGCCCTGCCGGCGACGGAGCTGTCTTGCAGGGCAGTCTCGAACCCGCGCAGGGACTCGGGCGTAGGGATCGGCTGTGCCGGGGAGGTGAGATCGGACAAGGCCGGGCCGCGCCCGCGGCCCGCCAAAAGCTGCACGGCCGGCACGGCCAGGATTAGCAGGGCGAAGGCCAGGCACAGGGACACGGCCACGCCGCGTCCGAAGGCAGTCGTGTTCAGGGCCAGATCGGCTTCCTGTTCGCGGCTGCGGGTCAGGCGGTGCGCGGATGTCGGCAGGGACCGGTGCAGCGCCTGTTCGTACAGGTCGGCGGCATCGGCCCCAGCGGTATCGGGCGGGTCGTTGTCGGGTGATGGCATTTGCGGGTCAGGCCTTGCTTTAGGGAGGCACTCCGGCTCAATTGTGGAGTCCGGGCGGCGGCATGTGCCACGGCCTAGACCAACGACGCCCGCCTCTTCTCCGGTCCGCCTCGCTTCCATCTGATCGCTTCCGCCTCATCGCTTCCGGGTGTCTGCCCTAGAACGTGAAGTAGATGAACGGGTTGTACGACTGCGTCATCAGCAGCGCCAGCGATACGGCCATCAGTATCACGCAGATGGCGGCTTTGAAGCCCGTGAGCCGTTGAGTCCACTCCCACGTGTCCGGGCAGGCCCAGACCACGACCCCGGCCAGCGCCAGGCACAGCATGTAATACGGCTGGTATAGGATACCCGACAGCAAGGCCGACCCCGCCGGCGGATGCCCCAGCCCGGCTAGGCTCCTCAGGTACGCAAAAGCCGAAGGCAGGTCACTCGCCCGGAAGAACACCCAGGCCAGCACGACCCAGGCGAACGTCCCCATCTGCCCGACCCGGCGGGGTAGGCGGTGGAGCAGGGCCGCGCCCCACGGAGACCGCTCCCAGGCCAGAAGGCCCCCATGCAGGCCCCCCCAAAGGACGAAGTTCCAAGACGCCCCATGCCACAGGCCGCCCAGCAGCATGGTCAGTAGCAGGTTGAAGTAGGTCCGGGCCGCGCCGCGTCGGCTGCCCCCAAGCGGGAAGTACAGGTACTCGCGCAGCCAGGTCGAGAGCGAAATATGCCAGCGCCGCCAGAACTCCGTGAGGGAGGCCGCCCGGTACGGCGAATCGAAGTTGCGGCCGAACACGAAGCCCAGCATCAGGCCCAGCCCGATCGCCATGTCCGAGTAGCCGCTGAAATCAAAGTAGATTTGGAAGGCGTACGCCACGGCCCCCCACCAGGCGTCCCCTGTCCCCACCCCGCCTGCGCTAAACGCCAGGTCGGCGACCTTGCCGCAGCCGTTCGCCAGCAGCACTTTCTTGGAGAGGCCGAGCGCGACGAATGCCGCCCCCCGCGCCGTCTTGTCCAGGGTCAAAGTCCGGGACTCGATCTGCCCGGCCAGGTGGGAGAACTTCAGGATCGGTCCGGCGACCAGGTGCGGGAACATGGAGACGAAGCAGGCGAAGTCAACGAAGCTCCGCATGGCCTTCGCGTCGCCTCGGTAGACGTCAATGACGTAGCTCAGGGACTGGAACGTGTAAAAGCTGATGCCCAGCGGCAGGACCACCCGCAGAGTGGTGTGCCAGGCATGGCCCTCCATCCCCAGGGCCGCCAGCAGACTGTCGGCATTCGCGGCCCCGAAGTTGAAGTATTTGAAGAAGCCCAACACGCCCAGATTAGACACCAGGGACAGAACCAGAGCGGCCTTCTGCGTCCGCGTCCTCGCCCCCGGCGCGAGCGAGGCCACCGGCCCCCCGCAAGGCCGCCAGGAGCCGTGTGCGATGACCAGGCTCAGAAGCCAGTCCACGGACGTCGTGCCGAGCATCAGGGCGTCGAACTTCGGGTTAGCCCAACCGTAAAAGGCGTACCCGAGCAGGACCAGGGCCAGGTTCCGCCCACGCTGTGGGGCGCGTGCCAGGGCGTAGGTGATGGCGAGGGCGAGCGGCAGGAAGAAGAACAGGAAGACGTAGGAGCGGAAGACCACGGCGCTGATTAGGTTCGACGCCGGCTGGCCTGGTTCCTGCCGGGATGCCCCCCGCCTCTCCGGGTTCCCTTCGGAACTCCCCCATTATTAGGGGAGGGGGGCTTCCTACGCCCCCACCACCTTCCGCGCCGCCGCCAGGACGGCGTCGTAGTCGGGTTCCAGGGCGATCTCCGGCACGGTCTGCACGTAGCGGACGATGCCACCCTTGTCCGCGAGGTAGATGGCGCGGGCCAGCATCCCCATCTCCTTGACCTGGACGCCGAAGGCCGGGCCGAACGTCCGGTCGCGGTGGTCGGAGAGCATTTGGATGTTGTCCACCTTCTCCTCTTTCGCCCAGCGCGACTGCGCGAACGGGGTGTCCGCACTGACGCTGACCGTCTTGATCTTGTCGGCGGGCAGGCTGAGGATCTGCCGGTTGAACTTGCTGGTTTCCAGGGAGCAGACGCTGGTGTCAATGCTGGGCACCAAGATCAGGAGGACGGCCTTCGTCCCATTCTCGCTGAGTTCCGGCCAGCCGACCATCTCCAGCGTCCCGGCCGACTGAACGCGGAAGTCGGGCACATGGTCACCGACCTTGAGTTCCGTTCCTATCAGGGTCAGCGGGCTACCCCGGAAAGTGATCGTGCCGGTGCGTTCGGCGGGCGCGTTGGACTGTGTCTCGGATTGTGTCTCGGGCATTAGAATGTGTCTCCTTGTGGTCGGATTTATGCGGAGGGTATACCAGGGGTTAGGTTTGTGCGGGGAGTATACCCGATTTCGCCTCCCCCGCCCGAGTTCGGATCCTATCCCTGCCCCGTTCACATTCGTTCCGGGTCTGTCCCTTCCCTCGGAGGGAAGGGCTTCGGAGAAAGAGGAAAGGCAAGGGCTTCTCGTCTAGACGCTGCCGCTCCCGATTGGTGTCCGAAAGCCCTTCCCTGCTCTCCGAAGCCCTTCCCTCCGAGGGAAGGGACAGACCCGGAACGAACGTGAACGGGACAGGGATAGGATCCGAACCCGACAGGATCCGAACCGGACAGCGATCCTACTCGTACGGCACCGGCTCGGCCTGGCCCGTCCGCGACGACTTCTCCGCCGCCTCCATAATGGCGATCACCCGCCGCGCCTGCTGGGGCGTGACGTCCAAGGGAGCACCGTGGACTAGGTGGGCGTAAATGCCCTTGTAATACTGGTCCCCGTGGTTGGCCTTATTCTTGATCTCGCCCGACACGGCGAGGCCGTCCAGATGGCCGAACAGCTTCATGCCGTCCTTGACCGAGCCGTCGTCCAGAATGCCGCCCTGCGTCCCTTGAATGCGCCAGCGCGGGATGGGGACGCTGGAAATCTGCGAGAACGATAGGTCCGCGTGCGCCCCATCGTCGAAGCGCAGGATCGCCTGCACGTGATCCTCGTTGGTGACGTCGTGCCACAGCCGCTTGTGGAAGTAGCCCGTGACGCTCACCACTTTGCGGCCCGGCATCAGGTTCAGTATCCAGTCCAGGAAGTGCGCCCCCCAGTCGTAGAACGCCCCACCCGAGACGGCCTTCTCGGACCGCCACCAGTGGCCGGGGTGCCCATAGCCTGCGAAGCCGGCCTGGATGGAGAATAAGTCCCCGATCCGCTTCTTTTCCACGATGGCCTCTTTCAAGGCCAGAAAGTCGCCGTCGTGACGCCGGTTGTGGAACACGGACAGCATGACGCCGTTCGCCTCGGAGGCGGCGATCATGGCGGTCGCCTCTTGGGCCGTGAGGCACATCGGCTTCTCGCAGACCACCGACTTGCCTGCATTCAAAGCCTGGATTGCGAGCGGTGCGTGCGTGTTGTGCGGCGTGATGATCGTCACCAGGTCTACGCCCGCATCGGATAGGAGCGAATGAATGTCTGTGTACGGCCGGAGGCCGGGGAAGTCCGTCTCCGCCACAGCCACGCGGGCCGGGTCTAGGTCGCAGGCGGCGGTCGGGGTGATACCGGCCTCCTTCATCCAGGTGAGGTGGCCGTGTCCCATGTTGAACGCGCTGCCGTAGCCGATCACGGCTCCGTTGATCTGCTTGGTCTGTTTGGTTTCGCTCACGTGTGTGCCTTTCGTCGTGCTCCGGCTATTCCATCCCCATTCTGGCATTCCTTGGCCGGTTTGTCAAGAAAAACGTCTCATGCTGGGTGTGACCAATTTCACACCCGGCATGTGACACCCGACAAGGCCCCCCATGCCTGTTTCGTCCATAATAGCGGCAGTACGAAAATGAATGTGAACAGTAGTACAAAAATCGGAGGGCTGTCATGATCACGTGTCAAGCGCGGAACGACCAGGGCGGAAGCCGGAGCGGGAACCAGATGGGTAATCACAGCGACAGCCAGAGGGGCGATCAGAGTGGGAACCAGGGTCGGAGTGGGATACGGGCGGGGATCCCCCTGACGATGACGCCGGTGGAGCGCGCCCTGGTGCGCCTGCTGACGGCGGGCTATGTGTTGCACGACGCCGCGCCCGTGCTGGGCCTGTCGGTCGGCGAGGCCCGCGCCCTGCTGAACGAACTCCAGGGGCGGGCCGGCGTCCCGAGTGAGACCCGCCTGATCGTCCTGGCCGTGCTGAACGCTTGGGTCTGAGTGTCATTCCAAGACCGCCCAAAAAGCCCCGCCGATCTCGGCGGGGCTTCAGTGTTTTTGCGTCAAAAAATTAGACACTGTTCGAAAAGAACGCTGCGTAAACCCTTGCGAATTGTACTTGGGAAAACGCCGCACTTATGGAACAATGACGCTGGCAAACAGTGCAAAACCCATTTTCTAGACCCAACACCCAGATTCACCCATCGCCGCCGTATCTCACTACCCTCAGGAGGAAATCCCGTGATCTCTCGCTTCCCATCCAGCCCTCGTACGTCCCGCACCCTGCGCGGCGTGGCCTGCGCCCTCACGCTGGCTGCCGGCCCGGTCCTGTCCGGGTGCAGCGGCGTCGTCAAGAACCTGAACTCCAACCAGGTCAACGTCCCCAACGTCTCCGTCTCCAACCCCTTCGGCTTGGACAAGCAGACCGTCCAGGTCGCCCTCACTAGCACGACAAGCCACACTGCCTTGAAGGCCCACGTCGCGGGCACGAACACGTTCTACTTCGCAAACCAGGCCATCAGCCTGACCCAGATTAAGGACGCGCAGCTCTCGGCCAACATCGCCCCGACCGCCACCCTGGACAGTTCCGGCCCCCTGCCCGCAACCTTCACTGTCCAGAACATCACGGTCAACGCCACCATCAGTGACGCCAGCGCGGACGGCTCGGCCGCAGCGGGCGGCGTCGCGCTGCCCACCGTCCAGACCAGCGCCCCAGTCACGTTCACGCTGGGCACGGACGGCAAGACCTACTCGACCGGAGCCAGCGACGTCGCGCTCACCCAGCAAAATAGCCTGACTTCGGCCCAAGCCCAGGCTCTGCTCGCCATCGTCACGAGCGGCCCCGTGAACGGCGGCACGCCCTCCAAGGACAATGTGGCCGTGGTCACCGACGCCGCCGCCGTGACTGGCGCGGACGCGGGCCTCGCAGGCCGCACCCTGACAATCACCTTCGACAATAGCTCACTGAAGGTGATCTCGAACTAGGACGGGAAGATCCTCTCGCGGTCGTGCTCGGATCCTCTCGCTGTCGGATCCTATCCCTGGGGAGGATCCTCTCCCTGTCCCGTTCACATTCGTTCTGGGTCTGTCCCTTCCCTCAGAGGGAAGGGCTTTGGACAAAGAAGGAAGGTGGGGGCCACTGGTCGGGAGCCGGGGCCGCTTGTTCTGCCCTCTGTCCTCATCCGAATCCCTTCCCTCCGAGGGAAGGGACAGACCCGGAACGAATGTGAACGGGACAGGGAGAGGATCCGACGTGGTCCTATCCCCATTCACTCTTTGCAAGAACCTCCCCCAAGAGGTCACACCCATTTAGGAGAACACGCACCCCATGAATACCAACACGCAGCGCCGCCTGTCCGCACTCGGCTTGGCCGGGCTGCTCGGCCTGAGCCTCACCACTGCTGCCCAGGCCCAGGCCGCGTCCGTCACGGTCCCCAACCCCAACGTCACCCAGCCGCCCCAGCCCGTCCTGCCCGCAGACATTGACCGGACTCAGTTCCGGGCCAGCGCCCGTGCGATGGGCATGGGCGGCACCGACCTCATCGTGGCTGGGGACGCCAGTGCGGCTGCCTTCAACCCCGCCTCCATCGCCGCGTCGGGCCAGTCCAGCTTCGCCACAACGGTCGTCGGGCGGACCTCTAACGTCCACGTCGCCAAGATCAACGACCTGAGCAAAGGCCTCAAGGACGTCGGCAACCAGATCAACGACAACAACGGGTCGCTGTCGGCCGTCCGGGACGGCTTCGCTAAGATCTACAACTTCGCGACGAACGCCGGGGCCAACGCCACGACCGGTTCCCCCGCCGTCCTGAGCGCCAACGCCGCCCCGCTCGTCGGCGTCTCCACTAAACTGGGCCAGAAGCCCGACAGCGTCCGCATCGGCGTCGTCGGCTACGGCGAGCTAGGCGCGAAAGTGCAGCTCATCGCGAACTCCATCGCCGTGCCCGGACTCACCGGCCCGACCGGGAAGATCTCCGCCGCTTATGGCGTGTTAGGCCTGACCAACGTCGCCGTGCCCTTCTCCATACCCGTTAAGATCGGGGCGCTCGGCATCTCGCCGCGCTTCATCCAGGCCTCCTACGCCGCTGCGGGCTTCCTCGCCGACGAGACCAGCACGGTCAACGGCTTCGACACGGCTGTCAGCCCGACCACGCCGAACGGCAACATCACGGGCGCGACCTACAAAGAGGTCCACCAGTCCAAGTTCGACGCCGACATCGGGTTCACGTCCATCGCCGACCCGCTGTACCACATCCGGGGGGCCATCGTCGTCCATAACCTCTTGTCGCCGTCGTTCCACCTGCCCCGCGTCATCAACGGCAACAGCCTGGGCGTGCCGGCCGGCGGCTCGTTCGACTTCACGATGAAGCCGCAGATAGATCTGGGCGGCCTGAGCAATGACAAGGGCATCACGTACGCCGTCGAGCTCCACAACGTCAACAGCGTCAACGGCGGCAAGCGCTCGTTCCACGCGGGCGTCGAGTACCCCGTGGCCCGCATCTTCTCAGTGCGCGTGGGCTACGACCGGAGCCGCTTCGTGGCCGGCATCGGTATCGGCACGTCCGCCTTCCGCCTGGACCTTGCGACCGGCACGAACCCTCAGGAGCAGGTCGCCCTCGGGCTGACGTTCGGGACGCGGTAAGGCGCAGGCGGCGTGAGAGCGGCCGGGTCATGGGAGGCCGCCCCTCCTACATCTCCGCCCGCTTGGCGAGGGTGGCGGGCTTGTGGATGATCCAGCGCCCGCCGTCCTTGTCGTAGGAGATCGCGCCGGACGCCCGGAAGGCGGTCAGGGCGCGGGAGACCCGCTCACGTGTCGCGCCGATCAGGGCGGCAATGTCGGACTGGGTCAGGGTGACGTCCAGCCGGACGCTCTTGCCGTCACCGAGCAATGTCCCCTGCGACTGGGACAGGCGCAAGAGGCGGTCGGCGACCCGGCCGGCCACGTCGCGCGTCATCAGCATCTCGGCCCGCTCGTTCTGGTCCCGCAGGCGCGACGATAGGATCCGCAGCAGGGTCCAGGCCACGGCGGGCTGTTCCGAGATGGTCTCGCGCAGGGCGTCGCCTTCCAGCAGGAGCAGCTCGGCCCTATCCAGCGTGCTGACGTCGGCGGAGCGCGGCTGGCCGTCCAGCAGGCTCATCTCGCCAAAGAAGTCCCCCGGCCCCAAGATCTCCAGGATGACCTCGTCGCCGCTGGCCGTCGCCTGATGCACCTTGACCCGCCCCTGGGCGATCAAATACAGCGCCCCGGACGGGTCGCCCTTGTAGACGATGGGCGTGCCGGCGGGCATCTTGCGCCGCCGCAGCCGGCCCGCGAGGGCGGCCAGGGCGTCATCAGCCAGCCCGGCGAAAAGGGGGACGCGCCGCAGAATGTCGGCGTCCTTGGTCTGCTTTGCGAGTGTGTCTAAAGTCATTCCGTGTCCTTTGCGGGAAGATCCTCTCCCTGGCCTATTTGATCCTCTCGCGTTCGGATCCTCTCGCTGTCGGATCCTATCCCTGTCCCGTTCACATTCGTTCCGGGTCTGTCCCTTCCCTCGGAGGGAAGGGCTTCGGATGAGGACCGGGGGTGAAGGCCGGGGTCGCTCGTCCAGACGCTGTCGCTCGTCCAGACGCTGCCGCTCCCGATTGGTTTCCGAAAGCCCTTCCCCTCCTTCTTTGTCCAAAGCCCTTCCCTCCGAGGGAAGGGACAGACCCGGAACGAATGTGAACGGGACAGGGAGAGGATCCGACAGCGAGAGGATCCGAGCACGACAGCGAGAGCACCCTACCCCTCCGCCACCTCCACCCAGAGCCTCCGCGTCTCGCCGTACCCGTAAAACGTACACCACGCGCAGTCGGCGGCGTCCCGGCCCACCGCGATGGGGGCCAGCGCAGGCCGGGGTTGGCGCTCGGTGGCGTCGAAGGACACCCACCGGCCGTCCAGCCACGCCTGGAAGTAGGCGTGGAAGTCCGGCGGCGTCAGGCCCAGGCAGTAGCCCGAGACGTAGCGGGCGGGGATGTTCAGAGCACGGCAGAGCGCGATGCCTAAATGGGCGAAATCCCGGCAGACCCCGATCCGCTGGGTCGCCGTGTCGTAGGCGGACGTCCCGGCGTCCGACGTCCCGTACTGATAGGCCACATGCTCGTTGATCCAGTTGGCGATGGTCTGGACGCGGGCGAAGCCGGGTGCGACCTCGCCGAACTGGTCCTGGGCCATCGCGACCAGCTTATCCGACTGACAGTAGCGCGAGGGTAGGGTGTACAGGAGTGTCTCGACCGGCAGGTGCAGGGCGTCCTCCTCGACCGGCTGAAGCTGCGGGAACCGCGTGTCCGGCTGGGTGAGGGTGACGCTGTACTCGACGCGAACGTCCCCGGCGGGCAGGAGCAGCCGTCGGCAGGGGTTGTTGTAGAAGTCCCGGAACGGCTCCGCCGCCGCGAACGGCGTGACGGTGAGCGTCGGGTTCTCCAGGGCCTGTACGCCGGGAATCTCCTGCGCCTCGATCTGGAGGGTGGCCGGGGTGGGGGCGGCCAGGACAAGGTCGGCGGAGACGTGGATGGTCAGTTTCATGCGTTCTTGTCAGTCCTGCGGCGGCCCGGATGAGGGCGCTATTGGTGGAGCTAGGGTGCAGGCCCCCGGAGATGGCGACGATCTTCTGACGCGTCATGGGATGTCCGGCGGGGCCTTTCCGGCCTCATCTCACAGCGTCGCCAGCCGCCCCAGGAACCACAGGGCGAGGACGAAGCAGAGCAACAGGAAGGTGGCCATGATGATCCCCGGTGCCATCCCCGCCCAGTCCCGTCCCGGCTTGGATGGGGCCGGCTCGAACCGGTCCGCTTTGGACGAGGCCGGGTCTCCTTCGTCTTGCGGTACGACCGGCGGCGGCGGCCAGACTGTCTCCTCGTCCATTGCCTTCCCCTCCTGATGTCCTTCTCTCTGCCCTGACGTTCCCCACCCGCCCCCGATTCTCCTGCCTTGCGCGCGGCTTATCGCCGCTCGCCCAGGCAGTAGCACAGGCCGTCGGGCGCGATCACGAAGAAGACCTTGTACGCCACGTGCCCGCGCTGCTCGGGGCGGAAGCTGGGCGCGTCCTGCCCCAGCCCGTTCACCCGCAATTCCGTCCAGGCGGCCTCGACGTTGTCCACCTCGAAGAAGCACCCCTCCTGTTTGGGATCGCCCCCGTTCTCGGCCAGCCCGATCTCGACGTCGTCCCGGCCCAGAATGGCGGAGTGGGGGGCGGACTCGCTCCGGGACACGACCCGGAAGCCCATCACCGAGAGGTAGAAGGGGAGGGCGGCGTCTAAATCCCGCACGGGCAGGGTTCGGGCGTCGGCGGCGTAGGGAACGGCAGTCCTGTAATGGGCGGGCATGGGAGGATCCTCGGCAGGCGCGGTGGGTTGAGGAGAGTATAGCACGGTCGGGGGCAGAAGAAGAGGAACTTGACGAAGGAAGAGGAAACGCCACAGGTGCAGCCCGAGACAATCCAGACGCGGGCGCCCTCACCACTTGACCCGATGGTACGCTTGGAAATAGACGTCGCCGCCCTTGGAGGCCGACGGCGTCCAGAACGCCCCATAGCCCGGCCCGTTGTTGCGGCGCCAGTTCATCGCGAGCGTCCAGTCCGGGGTAGCGATGCAGCGGACGCCCAGGGTGAGCTGACGGCCTTCCGCGTAATCGTCGCCTGGCTTCAGGTTCTCCAGGCGGGCGGCCAGGCCCCAGCGCTCCTGCCCCGGCAGCCGGTAGTAGGTGTCCACGTACCAGCCGCGCATATGGCCCCCGGCCAGCGTCCCCCACAGGTACTCGCCCCGGATCAGAAGCTGCGGCCGGGTGTAGCGCAGGTCCAGGCCCGTCAGGTGGACGGGGAGGACGGTCGCGGACGTGTTCGTATCCTGCAAGCCGCCGTCCCAGCGGCTGAGGCCGACGATGGCCGTGCCGAGACTGGTATTTCCGACGTAGGTCTGCGCCCGCACTGCCGCCCCCCGGAGGCGTGCCTGGTTGCTCCAGATGCCCGAGCCCCGTCCGCCGAAGGCCGCCGCTTCCACCTGCAAGCCGGCCGGGCCGCCCGTCCAGGCGACGCCCGGCGCCCCCCAGTCCACCGAATGGTAGGCGTAGTCGCCGCGCGGCATGGGGTAGTCAATCAGGCCCGAGGCGTAGGTCTCGCGCGTATCGTAGATGCCGAACGGCACCCGGACCAGCCCGGCCTGGGCGCGGCCCGCCGTGCCGCCCCATTCCTTCTCCAAGGCCGCCTCCTGCACGCCGACGGCCCCGTACTGGTGCGAGATGCTGAACTTGAGGTGGACGTCGGGCGTCAGGTCCGTCCGCAGCCGCAGGGCGGCGGATTGCAGCCTGGAGCCGGATTTGCCCACGGCGGCCACGCGTGAGCGCAGGTCCAGGTCCATCTCGGCGTTGACGATGGGGGCGGCGGTCTGAGCATGGGCTATCGGGGCCGGGCCGAAGAGGGGTAGGCCTAGCGCGAGGAGGGGCGGAAGGACTGCGCGAAGAGTGCTGAGGGGTCTCATGGGCTTATTGTCGGCAGGTGGACGGGGGATTTTGAGGGGCCTACGCCGCTGCCTACGCCGCCTTCAGCTCGCGCCCCTCTCCCTCGCATTCCGCCATCCTGTATTCCGCCGCCATGAGCGCGACGAACGCTTCTGACAGGGCCGGCTCGAACTGCGTGCCCGCGCCCCGCGCGATCTCGTCCAAGGCCACCTCCCAGGACAGGCCCTTGCGGTAGGGGCGGTCGCTGGTCATAGCGTCGAACGTATCCGCGACGGCCAGAAGCCGGGCGGTGCGGGGGATTGCCTCCCCGGCCAGACCGTCCGGGTAGCCCTTGCCGTCCCAACGCTCGTGGTGGTGGCGGACGCCCGGCAGCGTGTGCGCGAGATGGGGGGCCTTGCGGATGATGACTTCCCCTAGAGCGGGGTGTGTCTCCATGACCAGGCGCTCGTCGGGCTCCAGGTGGCCCGGCTTCTTCAGGATGGCGTCGGGCACGCCGATCTTACCGACGTCGTGCAGGGTGCCGGTCACGTACACCTGATCCACCTCGGTGTCGGGCAGGCCCAGGGCGTGGGCCAGGCTGACGGCGTACTGCGCGACCCGCTGGGAGTGCCCTTGCGTGTAGGGGTCCTTGGCGTCCACGGCGGCGGCCAGGGCCTGAATGGTCGCCAGGCTCTCGTCCTTGAGGAACCGGTAGAGCTGGTAGGGGTCCGCGCCTCCTTCCGCGCCGGGCAGGCTGTCGAAACGGCATGTGCGGTTCCGGCCGAGCTGCTTGGCGCGGGACAGGGCCAGCTCGGCGGCCAGCGTCAAGCCCTCGCCTTCCAGCGTATGCTCGCCGAACTCGGCACAGCCGACACTGAGAGTTAGGCCGATCTCCGATTGGGACAGGGACGCCCGGACACGTTCGGCCACGTCCTCGGCCTGGGCTAGATCGCGTTGGGGCAGCAGCACGGCGAACTCCTCGCCCCCATAGCGGGCCGCGATGGCGACGGCGGGCAGGCAGGACTGGAGGAGGGCCGCGACGTCCCGCAGGGCCTGGTCGCCCTCGGCATGGCCGCGCTTCTGGTTGTATGCGGCGAAGTGGTCCAGGTCCAGCAGCAGCAGGGACAGCCGCTCGCCAGACAGGGCGCAGCGGGTGGCCTCCTGAGCGAGACGCTCCTGGAAGCGCCGATGGTTGTCCAGGCCCGTCAGCGGGTCCGTGTCGAGCAAAGATTCCAGGCGCTCCCGGTTGCCACGCAGGGAGACCGTCATGTCATTGAAGACCGTCTGGAGCAGGCCGATCTCGTCGGCCCGGACGCCCTCAAAGCGGGCGGGCCAGTCGCCGCGCCGCAGGGTCTCGGCAGCCGCGACGATGCCGTCCAGCGGCCGGCTCAGGCCCCGCGCCACGTACGCCCCGCCGACCAGGGCCAGCAGGAGGGTACACGCCGAGGCCAGCAGGAAGGCCGCCAAGCAGCGCCGGTACAGCCGCGTTGCCGGCCCGTAGGGGCGCAGGGTGACGAAGCCGAGCTTTTTAGCGGGGTCCGTGTCTGGGAGGGGGGCGTAGAGCGCGAAGAAGCGGACGCCGCCGACCGACACTACGGCCGGGGCGCGGGGCATGGGCAGCATAGTAGGGAGCCTCCGGGAGGCGGCGACGACGCGGCCTCGTTCGGTGAAGGCGACGTCGGTTCCCAAGGCGTCGCGCAGGCCCGACGCGACGGCGGGGTCTATGGGCCGGAAGGCCGTGAGCGTTCCCCAGGGGTACGCGCCGATCTTGACGGGCACGCAGACGGTCAGCATCAGCCGCCCCTCCCGCGCGACGATCCC
>JAYTRQ010000430.1:0-4713 GCA_043746125.1 Armatimonadota bacterium
GTCCTGATCCGACAGGCGGCTTTGCTGGCCGCCCCCTTGCAACCGCTGTGCCGCGAAAACTGTCCGGGTATTCCCATCCAGGATGCCCAGGACCCGGACGAGCAAGCCATCCAGAACTCGCCGTTCCGCGATCTGGGCAAACTGTTACACGACTAAGACTAGGTTTCAGACTTTTGAGGAGAAGATAGTTCCATGCCACTGCCGAAGCGACGCCACTCAAACCAGCGCACCCGCAAGCGCCGCACCCATTACAAGCTCGTCCCGCCGACTTTGGCCCGGACGAGTGTCTGCCCCATCGCTTCGCAGCGCGGCGGCTGCCCGGTGTTCCAATACCGACTGGACCATCATGCCTGCCCAGAGTGCGGATTTTATGACGGCAAGCAGGCCGTCATCGTCAAAGAAAAGACAGCCGTCGAAGAGTAAACCATGCCCATGAAGATCGCGGTTGACGCGATGGGCGGCGATTTTGCGCCCACAGAAGTGGTTCAGGGCGCTCTTATCGCTGCCCAGGAACGAGCTGACCTGGAGGTAATTCTGGTCGGCGACGAGAACCAAGTCCGAGCGACACTAGACAAGTTAGGCGGAAGTCCGGATCGGGTGACGCTCCGGCACGCGCCACAGGTGATCAGGATGGACGAGCATCCCGCCCAGGCCGTCCGCCGCAAGCGCGACTCCTCGCTCGTGGTCGCTGGCCTGATGGTCCGCGACGGCGAGGCTGACGGGACTTTCAGCGTGGGCAATACGGGCGCGGCCATGACCATTGCCACATTGGACATTGGCCGCATCCAAGGCGTGGACCGTCCTGCCATCGCCACCACGCTGCCGACGCTGAAGGGACGAACGCTTCTCTTGGACGCTGGGGCGAACGTGGACTGCTCAGTACAGAACCTGGTGCAGTTTGCCTTGCTTGGGGCAATCTATGCGGAACGGGTCATGGGCATCTCGAACCCAAGCGTCGGCCTCCTGAGCATTGGTTCGGAAGAGGCTAAGGGGAACGAGTTGACCAAAGAAACATATCAGCGCCTGAAGTACGCGCCGATCAACTTCTTCGGCAACGTCGAGGGTAAAGACGTCTTTGAGCACGCCGTAGATGTTGTCGTTTGCGACGGGTTCGCGGGGAACGTACTGCTCAAATCCGCCGAGGGAATGGGCGAGCTTATTTTTGATCTGCTCCAGCATGAGATAGATGCGGACCCTCACATCACCAGTGTCTTAGAGAACTTTGCCCCGATCTTTCGGCGGCTGATGCAGCGCGTCCATTATTCAGAGTTCGGTGGTGCGCCGCTTCTAGGCGTCAACGGTGTGTCTTTCATCGGCCACGGTCGTTCCAACGCTAAGGCGGTTGCCAGCGGCATCCAGGCGACAGCTTTAGCAGCAGGCAGCAACTACGTCCAGGCCATTCGCGAGGCGCTTCCCACCGCTGAGGGGCGTTCGTGACTCAGACCTCCTTCCTCCGCCGCGCCGGCATCCTTGGGGTCGGATCCTTCCTGCCGCCAAAGGTCGTCACCAATGATGACCTGGCAGCTAGGATGGATACGTCCGATGAATGGATATTCAGCCGAACTGGCATCCGCGCCCGCCGGATCGTCGAGCCGGGAGTCTTCACTTCTGACCTGGCCGTTGCCGCCGCTCAGTGTGCCCTGGCAGATGCGGGGATAAGCCCTGAGGACGTTGATCTGGTCATCGTGGCGACTTGCACCCCAGATTATCCTGGTTCGTTCCCCTCGACGGCCGCAGTCGTGCAGGATCGACTTGGGGCCAAAGGGGCTGGGGCTTTCGATCTCGGCGCGGTCTGTGCTGGCTTCGCATACGCCCTACATGTTGCGGCGCAGATGGTCGCCACCGGCGCGAACAAGCGTGTTCTGGTCATCGGGGCCGAGACGCTCTCCCGAGTTCTCAACTGGGACGATCGAAGTACCGCCGTCTTGTTCGGCGACGGGGCGGGTGCTGTCGTCGTCGGGGAAGTCGCCGAAGGCGGCTACCTGGGTGGGGTGCTGGGCGCGGATGGATCAGGTGCATCGCTGCTGTGCGTTTCGCGCGGCGGGGATTGTCCCGGCACGGTCTTTCAGAATGGTAAAGAAGTCTACAAGTTTGCGGTCACCATGATGGGCGAGGCCGCCGTACAAGCAGTCCATTCCGTCGGGCTGACGCTGGCAGACGTGGATTTACTGGTGCCGCATCAGGCGAACGTTCGCATCATAGACAAAGCTGCTGAACGGATGGCGCTGCCCCGCGAGAAAGTCGTCGTTAACCTGGACCGCTGCGGCAACACGTCCGCCGCGACCATCCCCATCGCCCTGGATGAAGCCGTCAAGGCAGGCCGTGTCAAGTCCGGTGACCTGCTCGTGTTCGTTGGCTTTGGCGGCGGCCTGACCTGGGGCGCCAATGTCCTGCGCTGGAGCAAGTAGGAACCGTGGCTAAAATTGCTTACCTGTTTCCTGGCCAGGGCTCCCAGGCTGTTGGTATGGGGCAGAACCTCTGTGCCTACTCAGAAGCCGCGCGGGCGGTCTTCGATGAGGCCGACTCGCTGCTGGAGCTGAAACTCAGTACGCTCTGTTTTTATGGTCCCGAAGAGACCCTGCGGCAGACGATTTACACCCAGCCTGCCCTCTATGTGACGTCCATTGCCGCCCTGCGTGCCTTGGAAGAAGCAGGAGTGCCCGCCCCGCAAGCCGTCGCCGGCCATTCGGTTGGCGAGTACGCGGCACTCCTGGCGGCGGGTGCGTTTGATTTCGAGACCGGTTTGCATCTGGTCGAGCGGCGGGCGCAGGAGATGCACCGGGCGGCGATGGCGAGTCAAGGCGCGATGGCGGCCATTCTGGGCCTGAGCGCCGCTGAGGTCTCGGCCGCCTGCATGGAGTCCGAGACCTCTGGGGCGGGCGTCGTCCAGGTTGCGAACTTCAACGGCGGTGGGCAGGTGGTCATTTCAGGCAATCCGGAAGGCGTCACCCGCGCAGGCGAAATTGCGAAAAAGAACGGTGCCAAGCGCGTCGTGCCGTTGCCTGTCTCCGGCGCCTTCCATTCGCGTCTGATGACTCCGGCCGTGGAACCCATGTCGTACGCACTTAAGGATGCGGCCATTCACGCGGTTGCCATTCCTGCCCTGTCAAACCTGACGGCGAACTACCAGACCGACGCCGATGACATTCGGGCAAACCTGGCCGCACAGATTAACCATCCCGTTCGCTGGGAAGAGTCAATGGCGCGGCTGGTGGCCGACGGATTTGACACATTCATTGAGGTTGGCGTGGGAACGGTCCTGGCAGGCCTAATGAGGCGGATCGCCCCTGGCGTGCGCGTCTACGGCGCCGGCGACAGTGCGGGCATCGCCGCCTTCGCGGCGGCGATGGTGGGATGATTGGAAGTCAGACGCTGTCCGAAAAAAACACTCCTAGGTATTGACATCTAGAAGCCGTTTGGATATAGTAATGAGCAGCGTCGGACCGCTGAACGGGACGGCAAGACGACTTGGTGAACAATAACTGAAGTGACCTGAGGAGGTACGTGCGTATGTCGACTTTTGATCGCGTGAAAAAAGTAGTGGTGGAGCAGTTGGATGTGGCCGAAGACGAGGTCACCCCGCATGCGTCGTTCGTGGACGACCTGGGAGCCGACTCGCTGGACGTTGTGGAACTGGTCATGGGCTTGGAAGAGGAGTTCGACGTCGAAATCCCCGACGAGGACGCCGAGAAGATCACGACGGTTCAGGAAGCGGTCAGCTACATAGACGAGAAGTCCAAGTAGCAGAGCTTTTTTCAGCCCGCTGCATCGCGCGGCGGGCTTTTTGTCTCTCTTTTTAGTCTCTCTTGAAGCGCATTATGACGAATCAAAGGCGGGTCGTGGTGACTGGGCTGGGGGCGGTGACGCCGCTCGGCATTGGAGTGGAAGAGTACTGGCAGGGGCTGCTTGCGGGCCGCAGCGGCGTTAACCTTGTGACAGGCTTTGACTGCTCTGCGATCTCGACACGGATTGCCGCCCAGGTTAAAGGCTTCCAGGCCGAGGACTATCTAGATCGCCGCGAGATCAAGCGGATGGATCGCTTCGCCCAGTTCGCCGCCGCCGCCTCCAAGATGGCCTTGGCCGATGCGGGGCTGACAATCAGCGACGACAATCGCGCCCGCGTCGGCGTCTTCATCGGCAGCGGTATCGGCGGTATCCAGACGTTTGAGGACCAGCACCGAAAGCTGATGGAGGGCGGCATGGGGCGCGTCAGCCCGTTCTTTATTCCCATGATGATCGCCAATATGGGGACTGGGAACGTCGCCAAGATACTGGGCGCCCAGGGGCCGAGTGAGTGTGCCGTGACGGCCTGTGCCACGAGTACGAACTCCATCGGCGACGCCTACATGGTCATCGGCCGGGGTGATGCCGACGCTATCGTGGCCGGCGGCGCCGAGGCGGCCGTGACGCCGATCTCGATGGCCGGCTTTTCCAACATGAAGGCTATGTCCACGCGCAACGACGATCCTGCTCATGCCTCACGCCCCTTCGACAAAGACCGGGACGGGTTCATACTTGGCGAGGGCAGCGGTATCCTGATCCTGGAAGAGCTGGAAATTGCTCGGTCACGGGGCGCCCGGATCTATGTCGAGATCATCGGCTACGGCATGAGCAACGACGCCTACGATATGGTCCACCCCGCGCCGGAAGGGGCCGGGGCCGCCCGTGCCATGACGGCCGCCCTCAAAAGCGCGTATCTACTGCCGAACGCTA
>JAYTRQ010000431.1:0-4703 GCA_043746125.1 Armatimonadota bacterium
TCTCGACTTTTTGGATAGCTTCTGGTGACACAGGTTCCCCAAAGAAACAGGGAAGGCCGCAGCTGGTAAAGAAATCTCGCCACATTACATACCATTCCACCTTGATTGTCTCAACTCCTGCCCGATTACAGGCAGGAGAAACCGGGTAAAACGGCGTACAGAACTCGCAGTCTCTCCCTATCCTTTTGTAAGTAGAAAAAGGTCCCATATGTATAGACTCCCTCTTCTTAAACAGATACCCGAAGTGAAGAAGCGTAAAGAGCAGCCGTTCAGTCAGCAGACGCAGCACAAAGCCTCTCGCCTGGAAGGCGCGACCGTGACCGAAAGCGTATGCCCTTACTGCGCGGTCGGCTGCGGCCTGCACATCTACACCAAGGGCGGCCAAATCATTGACATTGAAGGCAACCCGGACTCACCTATTAACGAGGGAACGCTCTGCCCTAAAGGCGCGAATGTCTTCCAACTTGCCCGCAACCCGCATCGAATCAAGACCGTCTTGTACCGGGCACCCTATGCGAAAGATTGGGAAGAAAAGCCACTGGACTGGGCGATGGAGCGGATCGCCCAGAAGGTTAAAGATGCCCGTGAGAAGGGCTGGACTGCAAAAGACGACTTGGGCCGGCCGATTAACGCCGTCCGAAACATCGGGACTCTGGGTGGGGCGACGCTGGATAACGAAGAGAACTACCTGATCAAGAAGCTGTTCTCGGCGGGGCTGGGCGTCCTGTCCGTCGAGAACCAGGCCCGCATCTGACATTCTGCATCCGTGCCCGGTCTGGGCGCGACATTCGGCCGCGGCGCGGCCACACAGTATTTGCAGGATCTCGGGAACAGTGACGCCGTCCTGATCATGGGTTCCAACATGGCCGAGGCGCATCCGGTCGGCTTCCGCTGGCCGATGAAGGCCAAGGAAAAGGGCGCGAAGCTGATCCATGTGGACCCACGCTTCACGCGTACGTCCGCCCTCTGCGACCAGCATGTGCAGATCCGGGCGGGCAGCGACATCGCATTTTTGGGGGCGCTGGTCAACTATGTCTTGACCCAGGATCGGTGGTTCAAGGAGTACGTCCTGGCCTATTCCAACGCCGCCACAATCGTGGACGAGCGATTTCAAGACACGGAAGAGCTGGACGGGCTGTTCAGCGGCTACAACGCCGCGACGCGGAATTACGACCCGTCCAAAGGCCACTGGAGCTACAAGCAGCCGGAGGACAAGGGCGAAGGCGATACGAGCGGCAAGTCGTCTCCCAAGTCGCATGGCATTCATGGGCATGCCATCGAGGGCGGGGCAAGTACGCATAACTTGCCACAGGGGCAGTCCACCGAATCACAGGCCGGCACGATCCTGCGGGACGAGACGCTACAAGACCCGAATTGCGTAATGCAGCTCCTACGCCGTCACTTTGCCCGGTACACGCCGGAACTTGCGGCCGAGATTTGCGGCTGCACGCCCGATCAGATCGTCAAAGTCGCCGAGACACTGTGTGACAACTCCAACCGGGAGCGGACGAGCGCGATCTGCTATGCGGTCGGCTGGACCATGCACACGACCGGCGTCCAGATCATCCGCACGGCAAGTATCCTCCAAACTCTGCTGGGCAACATGGGACGGCCCGGCGGCGGCATCATGGCCCTGCGCGGCCACGCCAGCATCCAGGGATCCACAGACATCCCGACTCTCTACGATCTACTGCCGGGCTATTTGCCCCAGCCGACGGCCGATGAGTCGCACGATACACTGGACTCGTATGTCAAATACGAGGGCCTTCCGACTGGGTATTGGGCGAACTTCAAGCAGTTCATCGTCAGTCTCCTGAAAGCCTACTACGGCGCGGCGGCAACACCGGCGAATGACTTTTGTTACAACTGGCTGCCTCGGCTGGACGACGACTATTCCATGATCCTAGCCTTCCAGCGAATGTCCAAGGGCGACTTTGACGGATACTTTCTGCTCGGCCAGAACCCGGCCGCCGGCTCCGTCAATGCGAAGGTCGCGCGTAAAGGCCTGCGGGAGCTGAAGTGGCTGGTCGTCGCCGACTGGTTCGAGACCGAAAGCGCCGTCTTCTGGAAGAACGATCCGACCGGTCCGCCGCCCGAAGAGATTGGCACCGAAGTCTTCTTCATCCCGGCCGCGTCGTCGCCCGAAAAGGAGGGGACGCTGACAAACACGCAGCGGCTCATTCAGTGGCACGACAAAGCGATTGACCCGCCCGGCGACTGCCGCTCCGACCTGTGGTTCATTTATAACCTGGGCAAACGGCTCAAAAAGCTCTATGAAGGCTCGACCGACCCCAAAGACCAGCCCCTGCTGCATTTAACGTGGGACTACGAATGCGACGAGCAGCCGCGCCTGCCGGACGGCACCCTCAGTCGGCTCACGGATGAGCCGGACAGCCTGAAGGTGTTACAGGAGATCAACGGCTACCACACCGACCAGATAGATCCTGCGACGGGCAAGTGGAAGCTGCTTTCGGGATTCTCGGACTGCAAGGACGATGGAACGACCGCCTGCGGCGGCTGGATCTATTCCGGCGTCACGCCTACACCGAGTGTCAATCGCGCCCGTGACCGTGTCCACACGCCGGACAACCCGACCGACCCGAAGTGGGGCTACACCTGGCCGCATAACCGGCATATCCTGTACAACCGGGCGAGCGCCGATCCTGAAGGTAACCCATGGTCAGAGCGCAAAAAGCTGATCTGGTGGGATAAGGCCGAGAAGAAGTGGACTGGGGACGACGAGCCTGATTTTGAGCCGGATAAGGACCCTGCCTACCGTGCCCCTGACGGCGCGGTGGGCATGAAGGCCATCGGCGGCGACCAGCCGTTCATCATGCATCCAGATGGGCAGGCCTGGCTGTTCGCGCCCGGCGGCACGAAAGATGCCCCCCTGCCGACGCATTACGAGCCGGCCGAGTCGCCGATCCGCAACCTGCTCTACGGCGCGACACAGGACAACCCGACGACTCGCTATTTTGACGGTCTGTCCGGCAATCGGCTTGCGCGATATCCAGAGGCAGACTTTCCAGTCGTCGCCTGCACGTTCCGCCTGACCGAACATTATCTGAGCGGCCCGATGTCGCGCTTTAACTCATGGCTGAACGAGCTGATGCCGTCTATGTTTATCGAGATCAGCCCGGAACTCGCCGCACTGCATGGCATCGAGCACGGCGGATGGATGGTCTGCGAGTCGGCGCGGGCCGGGATCGAGGCGCGGGCAATGATCACGAAGCGCGTCAAGCCGATGGTCATTGATGGCAGGACGATCCACCAGGTTGGGATACCGTTCCAGTGGGGCTTTGCCGGCGAGGTTGTCGGGAGCAGCGCCAACGATTTGACATCATTGGTGGCGGACCCGAACGTGACGATGCACGAGGCCAAGGTCTTCACCTGCCGAGTCCGTGCGGGCCGCCTTCCCGGCCAGCCGACTGAGCCGACCAAGCCGATTGAGCAGTGGGCCAACCGCAAACCCGTGCCGGATACGCCCGCTGGGGCGCAGCCGGAGGGGCATCTGGAGAAGCCGATCCGAAAAGACGGGCCAAGGACAGAAACATCATGATCCAACTCGAAATGCTGCAAAGCCTCGCCAATGCCTTCCCGCCACGCCCGACGGCTGTGCCCAGCCCCGGCCCGGAGGGGCAGAACCAGATGGGGTTTTTCACGGACACGTCTTTGTGTATCGGCTGCAAGGCCTGTGAAGTCGCTTGTAAACAGTGGAACCAGCTCCCGTCCGATGGCTTTAAGTTCACCGGAAACTCTTACGACAACACCGAAGCCCTGAGCGCGACGACCTGGCGGCATGTCGCGTTTCAGGAGCAGATGGGCGAAACGTCCAGCCGCTGGCTGATGATGTCGGACGTCTGCAAGCACTGCGTAGACGCCCCTTGCCAGCAGTCCTGCCCGACTGGGGCGATTGTTTACAATGAGTTCGGGGACGTCTACGTGCAGACCGACATCTGCAACGGCTGCGGCTACTGCATTGCTGCCTGCCCCTTCGGCGTCCTGGCTCGGAGCGAGGAGGACGGCCACGCGCACAAATGTACACTCTGCTACGACCGCCAGAAGGACGGCCTGACGCCCGCATGTGCCAAGGTCTGCCCCACGGCGTCTATCCAGTTTGGGCCGGTAGACGAACTGCGTGAACACGCGCGGGCGCGGGTCCAGACCCTGAACGACCAGGGGAATGACCGGGCCTACCTCTACGGCGCGGACCCGCTGGAGGGCTACGGTACACTCAATTCGTTCTTCCTGTTGGAAGACCACCCCAACCGCTACAACCTGCCGGAGCGCCCGCCCCAGCCTCTGCACAAGCAGAGCAAGCGCTACGCGGCCAGTTTGCTGACTGGGCTGGCGCTGACGGCCCTGGCCGGCCTGTTCCTGGCGCAAGGGGAAAAGAATGCCTGAGACGGAGACGAGTGGCGAGACGCGGGGGCGCTGGAACGACGCCAACAACGTCCAGCCGGACCGCAAGCCGATGACGCCCGGCCTCCCCGCTCCAAGCACGGGCGATAAGGGCGACGGCACGGCCGCCTATTACGACATTTCGCTGCTCAAGCCGCCGGTCTGGACCAAAGAAGTCGGCATTTATTTCTTTCTCGGCGGCTTATCGTCTTCCGCGTTCAGCATCGCCCGCATGGCGGACCGGCTGGGCCGGGGCCGCTACCGGAGCGTCACCATCGCGGGAACGGCCATCGCCGCCTTGG
>JAYTRQ010000432.1:0-4689 GCA_043746125.1 Armatimonadota bacterium
GCCCACAGGCATTCCTCTATGACAGCGCCCAGGCGGGGCCGAACAATCCCGGCCCGGTCATCCCCTTGCAGGAGCAGCTTTCTGGCCTCATGGCGACCACCAGTGTGGCGAACGCCATCAACGACTCGGGCCAGATCGTCGGCAGTTTCACCAAAAGCGATGGCGCCTCCCGCGCCTTCCTGCTGGGCAGCGGGGGCGGGGACTTGAACCAGATTCTGGGGGCCAGCAGCAGCAGTGCGGTGGCGATCAACGCGGGTGGCCTGGTCATCGGCACGTTCGGAACGGCCGGCGGGGCGGGCCATGCCTTCCTTTACAACAGCGCCACGGGGGCCGCGACCGACCTGAATCCGCTGCTGGGGGCCTCGTCGAGTTCGGCCCTGGGCCTCAACGCGCGGGGCCAGATCGTCGGCCACTTCACCACGCCGGCGGGCACGGTCCATGCGTTCCTGTACGACACGGATGGCACGGTCACGGACCTGAACCCGTTTCTGGGCGGGGTCAGCAGTACAGCCTCGGGTATCAATGCGGGGGGCGAGATCTGCGCGACGGGCGTGGGGAGTAACGGTCAGTCTCATGCTTTCGTGCTGACGCTGGGGTAGCGAATAGGCTAGGCACGAGAAAGCCCCACCCAGAGGCGACGAAGCCTCGAAGTGGGGCCGTCTCATTCGGAAGGTTATGGGGGCGTGCTGCCGGTTCCCGCTGTACCAGCCATTCCGCCGCCGGCGGGCGCGCCTGGGGCGCCGGCCGCTCCGGGTGCCCCTGCGGCGCCGGCCGCTCCGGGTGCGCCCGCCGGCCCAGCCGGTCCGGGCTTGCTGCTGGGAACGATGACGGTGGTGTGGCTGGGCGTGGCTGGACCCGGCATGGGGACGGGCTGGACGACGGTCGTGTTCGTCGGGGGCGGGGCTGCGTCGTTGCTGCACCCGGCGACGCCGAGGGCCAGGCCGCCGAGCAGCGTGCTGAGGGCGAGGGCCTTTGTCGAACGATTAAGAAAACTCATGGCGCGATTCTCCTGGGGAAGCCGTGGAACCGGTGTTCCATCGGCGGGATAGCGTGTAATTCCCCATCTGCCCGCCCATTAAACGCGTTTTTGGCCCTGGTCTCACTCTATGTGTAGGGGCAGAGGAGATCGGCGATGAGAATCACGGTGACACTGGCCCGGCAGTTCGGCTGCGGCGGCTCTTTTCTGGGAGAACGCCTGGCAGAGAGCCTCGGCGTCCGCTGTCTCGACCGGGAAATCCTGAGCCACGCCGCCCGGCATCTGTCCACCGAGGAGGAAGACCTGGCCGCGCGGGAGGAGCGGGGCTACCCGTTCTGGGAGCGGATGCTGCGCGGGATCAGCGCCAGCCCGCCCGAGGCGCTATATCACCCGCCCATTACACTGTCCGTCTCGGACCGAGACATCTTCCAGGCGGAGACTGAGGTGATGAAAGCCATCGCAGCCCGCGAGGACTGCGTGATCGTCGGCCGCCTGGCATCCCACGTGCTGCCGGACCATCCAGGCATGGTTAACCTGTTCTTGCACGCGCCGCTCTGGTTCCGCGCCCGGCGCCTGGTCGAGATGGGCCAGGCGGAGGGCGAGGCGCAGGCGCGGGCGGAAATCGCCCGGTCGGACGAAACGCGGCGTCGGTACATCACCCAGATGATCGGTGCGGACTGGGAAGACGCCAAGGGCTATCACCTGTGCATGGATACGAGTGCCCTGCCCCTGCCCGATCTGGCCGAGATTTTGACGGACTTCGTGCGCCGCAAGACGACGGCAGGGTGAGCGGGTGCGAGTTCGGAGTCAGCGAGTAAACTTGCCGCCGAGCGGTGGTTTCAACAGCTGACTCCTTCTTCCCCCTACCGCAGCAACTCGGTCCGCCGACCCAACCCGCAGTCCGGGCACGTCAGGCGCGTGGACCTCCGGTCTCGTTCAGTCACTTCAAAGGCGTTCCCACTGCCGCACTCCGGGCAGTAGGAGGGCAGGCCGTTGGCCTGAGCAGGCGGCGGGGGAGCCGTGGCCGGGGCAGAATGCCCCGGCCCGTTCAGCCCGGCCTGGAGGCGTTTGATGAGGTTCATGGGCTTCTCCTTGCTCCCCTGGCTCTGGATGCGTTCTGCGGTGGGAAGCATGATGAGTATAGCCCGAAGGCCCGGAGGCGGCTGAGACAAAGGTCATACCCGTCTTGTGCTCTTTGTCACCGGTGAGGGCGGCACTGGCGGCGTTTGCCACAACTGCCCGGCGGGAGGAATAAGCGGTTATGGCACGAATTCTGTCAGCGCTGCGGTCCACGCTCGGGCAACGCCGCCTCGCCCTCTGCGGACTTGTCCTGCTGTTCGCTCTGGGAGCGTTGACGGCCCGCCGCTTTCTCCTCGTTCGGCGTACTACGTCGCCCCTCTCCGCCGCTGCCGCCCCCACCGCCGCCGATTTTACACTGCCGCCCCCCAGCCGTCTGTCGCCGCCCAAGACGCTCTGGGCGACCTGGTACTGGACGCCCTCCTACACGTCCACGACGGGCGTACCGCTACTGGATGAGGACGAAAAGCCGCTGGGTGAGACGCCGGGGGGTCTGCACCTGCCGACCGAGTCGTTCTGCCGGGCTGCTGTCGAGGGAGCTGTGCGCGTCAACGGCCGCGTCTACACGTTCGCCAAACTCGGGCCGCGCAAGCTGACCGACTGCCGCCCCTACTGGCCGACGATGACGCAGGCACCCTACGTCCGGTTCACCCCCTCCGACACGCCCTACGGCGAGGGCGTGGACGACTACCAGCTCGTCCCCTACCGCACACTGGCCGTGGACGAGTCGCTGATCCCCATCGGGACCGTCCTGTACGTGCCCGCCGCGCGGGGCTGCCTCTTGACGCTGCCCGACGGGCGGCACGTCCGGCATGACGGCTACTTCTTCGCGGCCGACGACGGCTACGGGGTCCAGAGGAACCATCTAGACGTCTTCATCGGCATCTCGTCCGACTGCCCTTTTCCCTGGGTCATCAGCCGCCCCGACGGCACCTTCCCCGCGTACGTCGTCACCGACCCGTCTATCGTCACCGCCCTACGCCGGGAGCACCTGCCTTCGGACGATTGAACGTTTGCCCTAGAGGAGCGGCTCCCCATGGCCGCTCTTGTGTCATCCTGACTGTCAAGAGGTGCCTCCGTGTAGGGGTAGAGGCTCTGCCAAACCCTCTTTTCCTGCCCCGCCCCTACGCCTGTGCCCGTTCACAGACGGACATTGCTGACGACGCGCTGGAAGGCCGGAGACAGAAAAACGCCCGGCCCATTCAGGGTCGGGCGTACTCATGGACATGAGAAGAGCAATTGCTCCAATTATCGGCGAGGCAGGACGCGATCTTTAGTGGCCTCCAGCCTCGGGCGTCTCAAACTCCCCCGCCGCCAGCATCGTCAAGAACGGGTTGTCCATCACGCCCGTGAGCGGCAGCGGGACGCGCTTGTGGCGGCGCACCGACTCGTACAGCGCGAAGATGATCTCGGTCGCCCGCAGGGCTTTCTGGTGCGACGTTTCCGGCTCCGCGCCCGACTCCAGGCAATCCAGGGCGTTGCAGACGTAACCCTTCATATGACTTCCCGGCAGGTCTTCCACAGCCGGCGGCTGCCAGGACGGGTCGGCGTAGACCACCGCGCGGGGGAGCGCGCCGTCCCAGGTCACTTCCAGAAGGCCGTCCTGACCGTGGACCCGCACGCCGCCCCAGAAGTCCAGGTCGGGTGGCCCAATTTGCAGGGCCGCCCGAACGCCGTTCTCGAAGACGAGCGTCCCTTGGGCCATGCCCTCGGCCTTGACGCCGAACCAGTCCAGCGTCTCGGTCGTGTCTACGGCTCCCAGCGCCCACTTGACCGGTACGGCGTCACCCAGGAAGCTCAGAGCCTGGTCGAACGTGTGCGTACCACAGTCCAACAGGTTGGGCGGCGCGGTCAGATCCATCCGCAGGATCGGGCCGAACGTCCCTTCGGCGATAAGCCGCCGGGCGAGTTGGTTGCCGGCCGCGAAGCGCCTCTGATGGCTGAACGTGAGCTGGCAGCCCGACTCCTCGGCCAATCGGCCCATTTCCAGGCACTCGCCCCAGGTCGGGGCCATTGGCTTCTCCGACAGGACGGCCCTGACGCCCGCCGCGACGCAGTCCTGGAAGACCGGCAGGTGCAGCGTCGTCCACAGCGCCACCACGACGACGTCCGGCTTCTCCGCCGCCAGCATCTCTTTGTGATCGGCGTAGATGGCTGCGCCGAACCCATAGTCGGCGTTCAGCGTCTCCGCGTTCTCGCGCTTGACGTCGGCCAGCGCGACGACTTGGACACGCAGGTCGGCCTGCAAGGCGAGCGCGTGTTCGCGGCCCCGGCCGCCGCAGCCGATGACGGCGACACGATAAGTTCGTTGAGGCACGGTTGGTTTCCTGGTAGTGGCCCAATACAGAGTTTTCATGGAGTTTCGGTGGGGATGGAAGCCACGATGCCGACATCAATGAAGCGCGGCGAGGGCCGCGTGATGCAAAGGCCCAGCCGAATGGTTTTTATTGCGAGCCGAGGCGAACTAGCGTTACGCCATGCGGCGCGGTGAGAGTTGAATCGTCGCGGGTACATTCCCCGCAGCTTGCTGCGAATAGATCTGCGGTCTCAGCCGCAGACCGTCAAGGTCGGGGAGGCGACCCTCAGGGTCGATACCCCGACCGCGAAGCTCAGGCGAGCCTAAGCGAGCCTGTTCA
>JAYTRQ010000433.1:0-4685 GCA_043746125.1 Armatimonadota bacterium
GTAGCCGCCACTCATGATCGTCTCCGCCTCATCATAGGCGATTGGGACGTTGAAGGTCGTCGCGGCGATCTCCTCTTCCTCCCGGTGGTAACGGTCCTTGTCCCGCCAGAAAACGCTGGGGACGGCATTCTCGAAGCCATTGACGAACGCCTCGCCAAACGACCCAAGATGGCTACGGTCCGCTGAGGTGAGAGAGGCGAGAAACTCAATAGGATTGAAGGCACGCGAATCCGCGTTGCTCTGCGTCTGAGCGGCGACGCTCGTCTTCTGGTCCTGGCCCCCCTTCACCAGCAAGTCCAAAGCCAGGGCAGCAACCTGCACGCCGCTAGCCCCACGGGGGGAATACCAAGTCGCCATGCGGACGGCCACGGAGACGAAGAAGCCCAGCAAGGCCACTGCCAGGAGGGAAGCGATAAGCGCCCCGGTAATAGCCCTCGTGATCTTGATGCGCCGGTTCAGGATGACGCCGGTGAGGACCAGGAACAGAAGGATAACAAGCTGCTGCCGGCCCTGGGTGAGCGCGAAACCCGTCGTCGCCAGCAGGACCAGCACTGTGTACCAGAGTTTGCCCCGTTCCAGCAGACGATAGCCGCACAATAGCGGGAGCAAGGAAAGAGCCTGCTGGGCGACGATCAGAAGCGGGTCCGCGCCGGTCGCGTTGGGGTCCGCAGACTGCGTATTGGCCGCACCGTGGAAGGAGACACGCCCGGTGGCTGCGAGGGCGCCGTAGCCGCCAAGAATGACGATGCTCGTGAAAAAGAATGCGAGCGAATCAAGCGACAGGCGATCCAGCGCCCCGGTCAGTTCCTGTGAGGGGAGGCTGACATAGGCATGGAGACGCGAAGCGAGCCAGTGGACGAACACGGCGAAACTCAGGGTGATGAGGAGGGCAGCTAGAATATGCTCGTCACCGATGCGCCTCCACAGAAAAAGCTGTTCCATCTCGGCCTGAGGCAGAGTCCCGTACGCGAGCAGTGTCCCGCCCGCGCAGTAGAACAAGATGGCAGCGAGCATGGGGAGATGCGGCCAAAAGGTCTTGGGCAGCCGCAGGAAAAACAGGCGCATATAGTGAAGGGCGAGGCCCAATCCTAACAAGCAGGTGATGACGACGATGAATTTCATGGATCTTTACTTGACTTGGCGATAGAACTTTAGTTCGACGGAGCAGCGGCGGGCGCCAGTTTCCGAACCTCACGCTTGGACCGCTGTTCCGGCATGAACGGCCGCTCGAAAATTAGATGAAACAGGTAGGAGGCCGCGAGGCTAATCGGAATACCGATCAGCAGCATGACCACAAAACCCTTCGTGGGCGAGAAGTGGCGGCGCACCAACGACTCCATCTTCACGATCAAGGGGAGATGAACTAGGTAGAGGCTATAAGAGAACGAGCCGACCCAAATGGCGAAGCGTGACTCAAAGATCCGCAGGATCAGGGGCGGGCGGGCGTCCGACCCCGAGGCAACCTCGTGGGCGCTTCGGGCACAGAAAACGAGCGTACAGGCGGTCCCCGCGCCGACGAGAGCGTCAACCCACCAGTGCTGCGGCAGGGCCAAAATTCCCAGTCGGTAGGTCCCCTTCGCGACGAACAGGGACAGGAAAAGGAACAAGCCGAGCGCCGTCACGGCTAGCCCCCCCCAGGGCAGCCGTGCGTTCAGCCGGACAAGGCGCGGGTCACGCGAGAAGCCGACACTCGCCCCAGCCATTCCCATCGCGAAGAGGCCAGTGTACCAGGGACAGGACCAGTCGAAGTTGCGTCCGGGCGGTAGTAGAACGAAAGGCAGGATGCCGATCAGAAGCCCCACTGCGACTGCTGCCAGACTTCCAAACCGGCGCCACAGCGGCAGGAGGAGCAGCGGGAATAGGAAATAGATCTGCCACTCGATTGCCACACTCCACATTGGCCCGTCAATAGTTTCAATCCAGGCTTTGTTCCAGTTATGCAGAAGGAACAGGTGTGAGAGGATGCTGCCGGGTGTCATGGCAAGACGGTAGGCCGAGTCGTCCGTAACGATCCCCAGGCTATGGGTCGCCCGATGGCTCAGGACGACCAGTGCCAGCGAGAAGGCCAGCGCTGCGTAGTAGGGCGGCAGGATGCGGATCGCGCGGCGCTTGAGGTAGTTCCACGCTCCTCCACGCAGCCGCCCATCCACGCTCCGGGCGACCGGCAGCATCAGGCAGTAGCCGGAGAGGACGATGAAGACTGCCACAGCGTAGTGCCCAAAGCGCAGAAAGCTCAGGCCATGCGCCACGGCAGGTGGCAGATGGCGCGTGTCGGTCAGATGATACAGCAGCACATACAGCGCAGCCAGCCCCCGCAGGCCGTCGAGGAAGGCCAGCTTGACCCGGCCGGCCTGTCCCGGCGCGGCGTCAGCCGGCGGAATCGGTGCCGGCATCAAGTTGGGAGTATTCGTTGCAGGATCAATAATACTCATTGGACCTCTAAAATGTCTCGCCTACTACCACTCTCATGCAAGATTCGTGCCAACGCCAGCTGGGCGCTCCGGCAGTACTTCCGCCAGCAGACGCGACATCATCCGCTCGTTCAGAGTCCCGTTCGCGATGCACCGATCCCGACCGCGATGGGCGATCTCCAGCCGCCTGGGTGCGTCCACGAGCAGTTCGCGGCAGACATGGGCGCATTCGGCCGCGTCACCCCAGAATATGGCCTCCGTCCCCTCGTCATAGAGGTACAGATGCTCCGGCGTGCGTTCGGCACACAGAAGGCCGCCCAGCAGTGGCACTTCTAGGCTCCGTGTCGTGTGCAAGTCTCTATTGCCTTTGGACAGCAGGCCCAGACAGATCTTGGCACACTGGATCGCCTTGGCATATTCGTCGTCGCTCTTCGTCCCTGGCCCGCGCCAAGCCGGCTGGATGGCCGGCCATTCCGGGGCCTTCTGCCAGCCGTTCCCGAAAATCGTCAGCGGAACGCCCAGCCGGACCAAGGCAGCCATGAAGGGGCCGCGCTCAGGGAACCAGGTGCCGACAAAGCACACGTCGCTGTCCCAGCGCGTGTGGTCCTCGTCGCTCAAACTGTGGGGAGCGTGCGCCACCTCGTCGGCACTCCGGTAGACGCGGACGACTTTTTTCGCCCCACGCGCATTCGCTTCGGCCACGTTCTCCTCACGGACTACGGCAACCAGGTCATAGGCGGGAACCGTGTGCAGGTAGAGCAGCCAGGAAAGCCGGTCCCGCTTTCCAAACGGATCGTCCACGTTGTAGTTCAAGACCGGGCCACCACGCCTTCGGAGCGCATGGACGAGGGCTGGTCCCACATAGCGCCCGCTGTCCACCCACGTCACGTCGAAGCGCGCGTCCCCGATCTCGCTGATGACGCCCCGCGCGACCGAGGCCTGGCTCAGGGATCCACCCACCTCCCAGTTTATCTTGCGAAAGACCGGGTTCTTCGACACATAACGGGCCGGGTCCACGGCCACCACGTCATGCCCGAGCCGAACCAGTGCGTCGGAACGCTGTTTCGAGGTAAAGGAGTTAGGCCCCAGGTATAAAATTCTCATCAGACTCTCATCTCGGTCAAATCTCCAGCAGCGTTTTTACTTGCCAAGATTCCCTGGAAGCGGACCGACTGTGGCCTGAAGCACCTGACGCAGACCCTGAAGGTTCTGCTCAAATCCCCATTCGTTGATCCGGCGTAGGCCCTGCGCACCCATCTCTTCCGAGAGACCGGGATCGGACGTCAGCCGCTGTAACCTGTCTGCCAATGCGCTCACGTCCCCGACTGGGATGACGAAGCCATTTTCGCCGTCCCGAACCAGGTCCGGCGCGGCCCCAACCTGGTCTGTCACAATCACAGGACGGGAGGCGTTCATCACTTCGTTGACGATCAACCCCCATGGCTCCGCCGCCGACGGCAGCACGAAGACATCACAGAGGTCAAAAAAGTGCGGCAGCTCCGTCTGGTTCTTGAACCCGAGAAGCTTGACCGAAGACCAGCCGAGTTCCGCGACCCGCGCCTCTAACCGGGTGCGGTCCTCCCCGTCACCGACGAACAGCAGGTATGGGACCGGCTCCTGTTTGCCGTCCGGGGAGAGGCGCGCGTAAGCTTCGAGCAGATCCGCCGCCCGCTTGCGATGAATGAACTTGGAGGCGAACAGGATAACCGGGCGACCGGGCGTCAGTCCCAGCTCATCTCGCAAAGCCCCCCGCCCCGGCTTTGCGAGGGCAGCCTGTGCCTGAAAGAAGTCGTTGTCCACAGCATACGGCAGGAGCCAGACCTTCTCGGCAGGGGCGCCGTAGTGGAGGAAATAGTCTCGGTTCAGTGTGCCGCTCGCCAGGAACCCGTCTATGCGCGAGAACAGTGCGCATAAAGCCGCATTTTTGGCCCGTCGGACGAACGGCCGGCCAAGTAGGCTCCCCATTTGCGCGTCGGTCCGCACATAAACTTTAATCCCCAGCCGCCGAGCGAGGAAAAGCGCCCGCAGGTTGACCTGGTGGGCGTACCCGTGCAGCCACAGCGCATCGAACCGCCCGGACTTCAGGTGACGGGTCAGCCCATGGGAGAAAGGCCGGAGCGGAGCGCGGAGCGCCGTCCCACCCAGGGCAGGCAGAAAGATGGACTTGTACCCCTCCAAAAGCGGGACGTCCCACTTTACGGCCGCCCCGAACCCCGGATCGTGATGCTCCCGTAGAGAGAAGTCGCTGAGAAAAAAGACGGTCAGGTCAATCTC
>JAYTRQ010000434.1:0-4679 GCA_043746125.1 Armatimonadota bacterium
TTCGCCCCGTTCCCTAAAAGAGCCTCCGCACTGGCGACGGGCATGATCTGATCGGCGGAGATCTCGACGCTTGCCGCTGAACCGCCCTCGTCGCCCTCGCCGCCGCCCTTGTTGATGCGGTCCCGGTGGGACGTCTTGCCCTTGACGATGATGACGCTGTCCTTCTGCGGCACGTCGGTGAGCAGGGCGGCGGCGCGAGGGAACAGGGTGACGCTGATGCTGCCGGTCTTGTCTTCCAGGTTCAGGAAGTACATGAGATCGTTCTTGGTCTTGGTGTAGTAGGGGCGAACGTTCGTGACGACCCCCGCAAGGGTCACTTCCTCCCGGTCGCCCGCGTTGCGGCAGTCGTCAATGGAGTGCGTGACGTGGGCCTTCAGGGACGCGGCGTACTGGTCCAGGGGATGGTCACTGAGGTAGAGGCCCAGAAGCTCTTTTTCCATCGCCGTGATCTCCTGCGGCTTGAGCGCTTCGGCATCGGGCAGGGGCGGGGCGACGTGGGCCAGGGACTCGGCATCGGAATCGTCGCCGAACATGGAAACCTGGCCGGACTTTCGGTCGCGGGCGACCGACATGGCGCTGTGCATCGCCCCTTCCAGGCCGGCCAGGAGGCGGGCGCGGTTCTTCTCCAGGCTCGCCAAAGCCCCGGCCTTGATGAGCGTCTCGATCGCGCCCTTGCCGGTCAGCCCAAACTCCCCGGCGCGGGCGCAGAAGTCGTGCAGGGACGTGAACGGGCCACCCTTGGCGCGGGCGGCCAGCACGGCCTCGATGGGGGCTTTGCCGATGTTCTTGATCGCCAGCAGGCCGAAGCGGATGTCCGCGCCGTGCCCCGTGAATTCGGCGTCGCTGTCGTTGACGTCCGGGGGCAGGATGCTGATGCGGCGGGCCTCGCCGTCCAGGTCTACTGTCGTCCGCTTGGCGTCCTCAATGAAAGCGACTAGCTTGTCCGTGTCGTCCGCCTGGACGGCCATCAGGGCGGCGAAATACGCGATGGGGTAGTTGGCCTTGAGGTAAGCCGTCTGATAGGCCACCAGGGCGTAACAAAAGGCGTGGGCCTTGTTGAACGCATAGCCCGCGAACGGCTCGATCAGGTCAAACAGCGTCTCGGCCGTCTTAACGTCCACGATGCCTTTGGAGGCGGCCCCGGCGAGGAAGTTCTCGCGCTGCTGGACCATCTCTTTGAGGACCTTTTTGCCCATCGCCTTCCGCAGAATATCCGCCTGGCCGAGCGAAAAGCCCGCGATGGCCTGGACGATCCGTAGCACTTGGTCCTGGTAGACGATGACGCCGTAGGTCTCTTTTAAGATAGGCTCCAGAGCCGGGTGCGGGTACTCGATCTTCTCCATGCCCAGCTTGCAGCGGATGTAGCGCGGGATCTGCGCCATCGGGCCGGGCCGGTACAGGGCCACCATCGCGGCCACCTCGGCGACGGTGTTGGGCTTCAACTCGGCGATGTAGCGGCGCATCTGGCCGCCTTCCAGTTGGAACACGCCGGAACACTCGCCCCGGCCCAGCAGGTCGTAGGTCCGGCGGTCGTCGAGTGGCAGTTTCAGGACGTCAATGTCTACGTCATGCCCCCGCTTGACGTTGCGGACGGCCCGAGCCAGGATCGTCAGGTTGGCGAGACCCAAGAAGTCCATCTTGATCAGGCCGATCTTCTCCAGGACATTGGCCGGGTAGCCCGTGACCAGGCCCACGCCATCGTCGGCCCTCTGGACGGGGATGTTCTCGACGAGCGGCGTGGCCGAGATGACGACGCCCGCGGCGTGGACGCTGTCGTGCCGGGTCAGGCCTTCCAATCGCAGGGCCGTGTTAATCAGCTCTTTGGCGAGCGGGTTGCCGTCTACGGCCGCCTTGAACTCCGGGCTGACCTCCAGCGCCTTGGTGATCTTCATGCCGACGGGCAGGGTCGGGATCATCTTGCACAACTTGTCAATCTCGGCGGGCGGCATCTTGTTCATGGCCCGGCCGCAGTCCCGGATGGCGGCGCGGGCGGCCATCGTCCCGAACGTGACGATCTGGGCGACGTGGTCCCGGCCGTACTTCTGCACGACGTAGTCTATGACGTCCTGGCGGCGGTGGTCCTCAAAGTCCATGTCAATATCGGGCATGGACAGGCGTTCCGGGTTCAGAAAGCGTTCAAATGTCAGGCCGTATGCCAAGGGGTCTACGTCCGTGATGCCGACGCAGTACGACGCCATCGAACCCGCCGCTGAGCCTCGGACGCCGAAGAAGATGCCCTCGCGCCGGGCGAAGTTGGCGAAGTCGCGGACAATCAGAAAATACTGGCCGAAGCCGGTCTTCTCGATGACGTCCAGCTCAAACCGCAGCCGCTCCTCGTGTTCTTCGGTGATATTGGAATAACGTGCCTTCATGCCCTCAAACGACAGCTTGGCGAGATAGGACTGGGCGTTCATGTCGTGGGGCGTGTCGCCCGGCGAGGGCATTTCCAGACGCCCAAACTCTAGGTTGAGGTCGCACCGGGACGCGACTTCGGCCGTCCGGGCGAGGGCGTCGTGGTGGCCGGGGAACCGCTCCATCATCTGCGCCTGGGACTTCAGGAAGAAGTCTTTGGACCCGTAATTCATCTTCTTCGGGTCGTCCATCGTCGTGCTGGTCTGGACGCACAGCAGGACCTGGTGCGGGTCCGCGTCCGAGTCGTTGAGGTAGTGGACGTCGTTCGTCGCCACCAGCGGGATTTTGAGCTTCGCCGCCATCTGGATCAACTGGTCGTTGACGATGTGCTGCTTGTCCAGCATGTGGTCTTGCAGCTCTAGGTAGTAGCGGTCGCCGAAGATCTCCCGGAACTCGCAGGCGGCGTATTCGGCCGCCTTGACGTCGCCGTTCATCAGGTGGTGCGGCACTTCCGCGCCCAGGCAGGCCGACAGGCAGATCAGCCCCTCGTTGTGCTTCTGCAAAAGCTCCCGGTCAATGCGCGGCTTGTAGTACATCCCCTCCAAAGACGCCAGGGACGTCAGTTGCAGCAGATTTCGGTAGCCGACCTCGTTCATCGCCAGTAGGACCAGATGCCGGGCGTCGTCCAGCTTCTTGTTTTCCTTCTCGTGCCGGGACCGCGTGGCGACGTACATTTCGTTGCCGACCAATGGTTTGATGCCGGCTTTCTTACATTTGAGGTAGAATTCCATCGAGCCGTACATGACGCCGTGATCGGTCAGGGCGATGGCCGGCATTTCGAGTTCCACGGCCTTTTTGACCAGATCGTCAATACGGCAGGCCCCGTCCAGCAGGCTGTATTCGGAGTGCAGGTGGAGGTGGACGAAGTTCGAGGGCGTGATGGACATGATGCGCGTGATCCTTACTCGGTCTTGGGGCGGCTCTCAAAGAAGCCGTTAATAATTGCTGGCACTCGCCTTCACCCGTTGCGTATGATCTGCGTGTGCTACCAGATGTTGACAGAGGGCTTAGAGCGAATCAATATGTAGGGGATAATGACCTACATTCTAGCAGAGATCGGGCGATTTAGCAAGGGGGAACCCACCCGCGACAAGTCGCTTCCCTCCCGCTTTGGGAGGGCTAGGAGAAGTAACAGAAGGGGTCAGCGCCCCGCGCAGAGCGCCCGTCAAGAAAGACAAGCCTCCGTCACAGCCCTCCTCCTCCGAAACTCGTAGCCTTCCCGATTCGGGAGGGAAGCGACTTGTCGCGGGTGGGTATCGGGTACAGTGAACGCACAGAAACCGAAGGAGACTCCATCATGGAAGAAGAACCCAGGCCCTATAACGTTGTCATCGGTCAACAAGGAGAGGAAACAAAACTCATTCTGGCGCGTCAGATGCGACGGTGGATGACGCCGGCGGAGAAGATGCTCTGGGGTCGGCTGCGGCAGAACCACCTGGGTGTCCCGTTCCGCCGTCAGCAGATCATTGACGGTTTCATCGCCGACTTTTACTGCCATTCCGCCGCTTTGGTGGTTGAGGTGGATGGGCCGATCCACGACCCCGACTATGACGCCGAGCGAGACCGCGTTTTTGGGGAACGCGGCATCGCCGTTTTACGCTTCACAAACGATGAGGTCTACGAACGCATCGGGTTCGTCCTGTCCCGTATCCGGCGGCGCCTTGACGAGGATTGACCCACCCGGCGCTCCGCGCCTTCCCTCCCGATGCGGGAGGGCGAGGAGGGTGGAGATATGGGCACGTGTCGTTCTTGGTGGCGCCCTTGCCTCCTCACCAGCGTCTCGCGGAACGCGGCAAGCGCCCGCGCCTGAGATTCCTGCTCCGAAACTCCTCGCCCTCCCGCATCGGGAGGGAGGGCGCGGAGCGCCGGGTGGGTTCTTAATGCGCCATAAGTGCGCGATCGTGCTACACTAAATGGCACACTTCGCCCGCCGAGGACGAATGAAGGTCCCTGACGTCCACCGTGTCTAACGAATCGAAAGCCTCACAGACCGACGCGCCTGTCCCCTCCTGGACGGCGGGCACGCGCACGCCTGCCCAGGACGAGGACGGAGATGCGGCTCTGGTCCGTCTGTGTCAGGGCGGGGACACGCAGGCGTTCGCCCGCCTGGTGGCCGCGCACGACAAGAAGGTCTACGCCCTGGTCGCCCGCGTCCTGGGCATGGGCGCAAATGCGGACGACGTGGACGACGTCGCGCAGGAGGTCTTCGTGCAGGCGTGGCGGGCGCTCCCGAAGTTCCGGCACGACGCCCAGTTCTCGACCTGGCT
>JAYTRQ010000435.1:0-4670 GCA_043746125.1 Armatimonadota bacterium
TCACGAACAAGACCGACCGATCCCTGATGAACGTCACCTGGCGTCTGCGCGACGAGGCTTTGGAGCCGGAGCTTCTGGCCGAGTTCAAAAAGGCCGAAATGGACGGCCTGAAAGGCCACCGCAGCGTCGGCGGCTTTCGGGCCTCCATCTACAACGCCTTCCCCGAAAAGGGCGTGCAGGCTCTGGCCGATCTGCTCCGGGACTTTGCGGGGCGGAAGGGGTAAAGCAGAGAGAGTCCCCCCGGCCCCCAATAATGAGGGAGTCGGAGTAAGACCCAGAGCGGCCTTGTCTTGTCCGTTCCGATCTTGTCCGCTCCGACTCCCCCATTATTGGGGATCGAGGGGGCTCCCCCCTCTCTTATTTTTAAAGGACACACCATTCAATGCCGAAGGTACTAGTCGCCGACCCCATCGCCCCCGAGGGCATCGAGATACTCCGAACCGTCGCCGAAGTGGACGTCAAGACCGGACTGCCCAAAGACGAACTGGCGGCCATCATCGGCGACTATGACGCCCTGGCCGTCCGGTCGGAAACCAAAGTCACGGGCGACATCATTGCGCGTGCCTCTAAGCTCAAAATTATTGGCCGGGCGGGCGTCGGCGTGGACAACATTGACGTCGAGGCAGCCACCAATCGCGGGATTCTGGTCGTCAACAGCCCCGACGGTAACACGTTCGCCGCCGCCGAGCTGACCGTCGCCATGCTGCTGGCCCTGGCCCGGCACATCCCCCAGGCCGACCAGGCCCTCCGGGCGGGACGCTGGGACCGCAAGAAGTACATGGGGTCCGAGGTCTACGGCAAGACACTGGGCGTCATCGGCCTGGGCAAGATCGGCCGCGAGGTCGCCAAGCGCTTGCAGTCGTTCGAGATGCACGTCATCGGCTACGACCCCTACTTGAAGCCCGAGCAGGCCGAGGCGCTGGGCATTAAATTGGTAGACCTGGACACGCTTTACAAAGAGTCGGACTACGTCACGGTCCATGTGCCCAAGACCAAAGAGACGACGGGCATGATCAACGCCGAGAAGCTGGCCCTGATGAAGCCGACCGTACGGCTGATCAACGTCGCGCGGGGCGGCATCTTCGACGAGGCCGCTGTGGCCGAGGCGGCGAAAGCCGGGCGCATCGCGGGCGCGGCCATTGACGTCTTCTCGACCGAGCCGGCCCCCGCCGATAACCCCCTACTGGGCATCCCGAACGTCATCACGACCCCCCACCTGGGCGCGAGCACGGAAGAGGCGCAGGTCAACGTCGCCATTGATATCGCCGAGCAGATCGTGGACGTCCTGAACGGCAAGCCCGCGCGGGCGGCCGTGAACATGCCGTCCGTGGCGGCCGATATGCTGGTCCGCTTGCAGCCATACCTGACGCTGGCCGAGAAGATCGGCAGTCTGCATTCGCAGCTCACGTCCAGCCCCATTTCGGAAGTGGAAGTGACCTACGCGGGCGATTTCGAGTCCCTGCCCACGCTGCACCTCACGCGGGCCATCTTGAAGGGCCTCCTAGAACCCGTCGTCGGCGAGGGCGTGAACTACGTCAACGCACCCACGCTGGCCCAGGCGCGGGGTATCAAAGTGACGGAAAGCCGCACGCCCGCCTCGGACGAGGGGCAGGGCGCGACGATCTCGGTCCGCAAGCGAGGCGGCCAGTCCGACCGGGAGATTAGCGGGATCGTCCTCGCGCCGGGTAACCTACGCATCTTGACCATTGACGCCTACCGGGTGGACATCCGGCCCGAAGGGGCGATGCTCGTCACCCAGCATACGGACCGGCCGGGCATCATCGGCAAGGTTGGGACACTGCTCGGAGACAACGGCCTGAACATCGCCGGGATGCACGTCGGCCGCGAGGCGGAGGGCCGCCATGCGGTCATGGTCTTGAAGCTGGACGCACCCGTGCCGGAGCCTCTGCTGGACCAGATCCGGCACATTGACGGCATGGAGACCGCCCGTCTGGTGCAATTGTAACGTGCCCAATACCGTCGCCGGAGCGAGGCCAGAGCGAAGGGATAAATCCCTCTCGCTGAACGGGCGCCCTCCGGGCGGGGATTGGCGATAACTAAGGCGATCACCGAGATGCGGCCCGCTCGTCCGAAGAACGCTGATCTAGCGAGAGGGATTTATCCCCTCGCGCCGACCTATACCGCCGGGCGCCGTATTGGCACCCCAGGAGAAAACCAAAGATGACCTTCCGCAAGCTACTTTCCCCGTTCGCGCTCGCCGGCCTGGTCGGCGCTTTCGCCGCCCCGGCCGCCCACGCGGCCCCCGGCCCGGCCCTGCCCATTCTGGGCAGCCCCAACGCCATTACGGCGGGCGTCTTCCTGCCCTCGTCGGGCGCGGCTAAGTCGGCGGGCGGCACAACGCAGCTTGACATCGAGTTCCACTACGGCCTGCCCATCCCCAACCCGACGCCCCTGCGCGTCGTATTGGGCGTGGGCGTCGAGACCGGCTCCAAGGGCGGCAGCCATTCCACCGTCGTACCGGTCACCGCCGGGCTTCAGATCGGCATCGGTGGCGGCGTCTACGTCGGCGCGGGGGCCGGGTACTACTTCATCAACCAGCACCGCAATTCCAGCTTCACGGACCAGCTCTCCACCACCCAGAAGATCGGCGGCTACGGCGAGCTGGGGTACAGCCTCCCAGGTGGCCTACTGACCCTGAGCGCCAAGTACCAGGCCGTGCAGAAGGCCGACGGCGTCATCATCTCAGCAGGCCTGCACTTCTAGAAGACGACCCAAGACCAGCAAAAAGCCCCCACCTCCAAAGATCAACTTTGGAGCCGGGGGCTTTTTCGTGTCAGCCAGCGGGGAAGAGCGCCAGGGGAGTCGTAAAAGAGCAGGAGGGTCGGGCAAGCCTTGCCCCTACTTGCCCGTATAGCTCACGCGCCAGACGCTGTTGGAGCCGTCGTCGGTGACCATCAGCGAGCCGTCGTGGGCGACGGTGACACCCACGGGGCGGCCCCAGACATCGCCGCCCTCCGTCACGAAGCCGGTCAGGAAGTCGTCGTACTCGCCCATCGCCTTGCCGTTCTTTACGGGGACCAGAATAACCTTATAGCCCGTGCGGTTGGCCCGGTTCCAAGACCCGTGTTCGGCGGCGAAGATCATGCCCTTGTACGAGGCAGGAAATTGACGGCCCTCGTAGAAGGTCAGGGCCAGACTCGCCGAGTGAGATTGCAGCAGGACGTCTGGCGTAATGACCCGCGCCTTCAGATCCGGGTGGGCGTTGGGCAAATCCGGGTCCTGGCGGCCCCCCATGTAGTACCAGGGCCAGCCGTAGAAGCCACCGGGCGTGACGTGGGTGACGTAGTCGGGCACGAGGAAGTCGCCCAGCGTGTCCCGCTCGTTCACCGACGTCCAGAGCGTGCTCGTGCCGGGCTGCACGGCGATGCCGACGGGGTTGCGGATGCCCGCCGCATACACGCGTCGGAACGTGCCCGTCGGGCTGTATTCCAGGATGTTGGCCCGATGGAACTCTTCCGAATGCGTGTCTGCGTCGTCGTGGTTGGAGTGCGAACCGACCGACACGTACATCGTCCCGCCATTCGGCGAAAACGCGATGTCGCGGGTCCAGTGTCCGCCGCCGCGCAGGCGCCCGCCGCCGGGGAGATCCGGCACGACCATTTCAGGGGCGGCTGTCGCCTTTAGGTCGCCGCTGTGGTAGGGGAAGCGGACGACGGAATCCGTATTGGCGACGTACACATACTGCGGGTTCGGCCCGGCGGGATAGAAAGCGATGCCGAACGGCTGGCTCAGGCCTTCAGCAAAGATCGAGTCGGCCTGGACCTTGCCCGCGCCGTCCGGCGCACGCAGGATCTTGACACGATTCGCGCCGGACTCGGCCACGAACAGATCGCCGTTGGGTGCGGTGACGATCTTGCGGGGGTTGGCGAGGTCCTGGGCGAACCGCTCCACCTTGAACCCAGCCGGCGCGTGGGGCCAGGCGTTCTCGGGCTTACCGACCATGTGCGCCCCATTGTCTACGGAAGGCGTGTCATGCGGGGCGGGCAGATCGGCGGCGGCCAGGTGCCGCCGGACGCCGGGGGCGTCTGTGGACCAGTCGCCCAGAGCGGCCTGCCCGGTCAGAACGGTGCCGACGACGGCGTACCCCATCTGCCGCACGAGAGGGGTGGTGGCCGGGCTGGGCCGGCGGGCCATGAACATGGGACCGGCGGACGCGAGCGCGAGTGCGCCGACCGGGAGCAAGAGCAATAGTTTCATGGGATTAAAACGTAGACGAGGCGAGGCGGGGTTCCCGATTTAAAAATAAAACAGCGAAAGCCGGGCGGAGGCTTTCGCTTTTCGCTCGCGGGCCCCTTGGGTTTTGCGAACGTATATATAGTATATCACAGATTGGTCTGGATGTCAAGGCCGACAATAAGTGGCGCAGGCAGCATAATGTGGAATGGATACGGCCCGCAGGCGTGAATCACAACTTGAGAAAGTCGGACAGCCAAGAGGATAGGGCATAGATAAGACGGCAAGTGTCTTTCTTTTGTCTCAAAAACGTCAGTCAATAATAATAGAGTTGTTGCGTGATACAAAGCTAGCTCTGTCGGCGGGTGCCCGCGCTCGCTTTAGACCGTCGGGTCGCTCTTGAGAGGCTTCTTTTCCAGACGGCGGTTGACCAACCCGGCCACAATCCGCGTCAACCCGCTGTGCCGGGCCTGATC
>JAYTRQ010000436.1:0-4641 GCA_043746125.1 Armatimonadota bacterium
CAAGACTGCCGCGACCGTCTCCGGGAGCCTTACCCTCGGCCCACATTCGGCTGGAGACGTCACGCTCTACGCACACGTCGCCCCGGCCCGGCTGTGGAAGCTGAAAGACCCCGACCTCTATCACGTCTACTCGCAAACGGCCGTGAGCGGACACGTCACGGACGTCGTGGCCGAGCGGACGGGCTTCCGCACGTTCCCGCGCGCCCCGACCGGCTTCCTATTGAACGGGGTTCTGACGCCCCTGCGCGGGGTCGCTAAGCACCAGGAGACGGAGGAACGGGCGTCGGCCGTGACCACAGAAGACCTCACCCGCGATTGGGACAGTCTGCGCGACCTGGGCGTCAACTACGTCCGCTTGGCCCACTACCCGCACGCCACCTTAGAGTACGATTTAGCTGACGAGCGCGGCATCGCCGTCTGGGCCGAGAACGGACACTCCAACCCCGCCGCCTGGACGGCCACCGGCGACCAGACCACGCGCGAGATGGTCCGGCAAAACTACAACCACCCGAGTATCGTCTTCTGGAGCATCGGTAACGAGGCCCTGACCAAACTCGCCGAACACCCCAACACGGCCGACCTGGACGCCCTGGAGCATTACGCCCGCACGGCCCGCTTTGAAGACCCATCGCGCCTCGCCACCTACGCCAGCAGCACATACTTCCACGAGTCGCCCGTACTGGATTTCGTGGCCGTCAACCGCTACGTCGGCTGGTACGGCGGCCTGATCTCGTCTTTTGAGCCGCTGGCCGTCTACTACCACTTTATCTCCGAAACCGGCGCGGGCGGCGTCCTTTCCACCCACACGGCCGCGCCCCTGCCTTCGCACACCGTCAACGCCTACGAACCCGAAGAGTATCAGCAGGAGTTCGCCGAGTCGCGCTGCCAGACCGTCTTCCGAAACGTCCCCGACGACGTCTTCCTGTTCACGTGGTGGACGTTCCGAGACTTCGGCGACCCGCGCTACAAGGGCCTGAACACGAAGGGCCTGGAGACCTATGGCGGCTTCCGCAAGGACGTCTGGTACCTGTTCCAATCATTCCTGCGCCCGGACACACCCGTCGTCCACCTGTGCGGCAAGCCCTGGTTCCTGCGCCGCCTCCGGTCGCCCTTCGACGTCTTCCGCCTCAAGGCCTATTCCAACGCCGCCGCCCTCACGCTCACGCTCAATGGGCAGAACGTCGGCACGGTCTCGAACGGCGATTACGTGCTGCCCAACCGCACGAATGCTGACAACGTCTTCTCCTGGGCCGCCCCCTTCCAGCACGGCCACAACGACGTCACCGTAGACGACGGCCAGGGCCACTCCGACAGCGCCGTCCTGTATTTCGAGGATGGCCCCCCCGCCCCCAATAATGGGGGAGTCAGAATAGGAGGGGCGGGGGAGGCAGGAGGGAAGGGCGCGGCAAGCAGCGCCCCTACGGGTCCACCTCCTATTCTGACTCCTCCATTATTGGGGGCGGGGGGGACTGCCCTCCTCCAATCCCTGACGTCCAGCAATCCGTTCAACCCCGCCTACCTCTTGGACACGCCCGCCCAGCCCGAATGGCCCGTCTACGACGACTTCGACGGCACCGCCGACAACACGTTCCACATCCTGCCCGACCTCCTGCAAGGCGCGTCCCGGATCGTGACCGGACGGACGAGCAAGGCCGCCAACCTGACGACCCTGAGCTTCACGATCGCACCGAACGCCCCGGCCGTAGACGTCATCCTCCTGCGTACCCTCACCCTCCTCACAGCGCCTCTGCCCACAGGCTTCACCGATACCGGCGTCCGGGGGATGTGGCGCGACAACGCCGAGAACCTGGTTCCATACGCCCTGTACCGGCGCACGGCCTCGCCCGGCGAAATCGTCACCGTCCCAGGCGTGGCGCTCGACTACGCCCTGTTCATCAAGCCGCACCCGTGACACGAAAAAGCCCCGCCGGGACACTCTCAGTGTCCCGGCGGGGCCTTCCCCAACCCACGACTAGCCGACGTTGGCATTCCCCGATGGCCCGCCGACAAACCGGGCGGCGACGAACGCGCAGATGCCTAGCGCGATGGCGAGCAGGCCGTGCTTGGTGTGGTGGACCGCCGACCCGGCCTCATGGCCCGGCAGGAAGCCCGGCAGGCCACTGGCAGGCGTCGCGATGTACAGGACGCCGATGACGACGAAGATCAGCCCGACGACGAGCGCCGCACCCATCGCGAGTTTGTTGCTTTGCATAAATATTTCCTTTGCTGCGGTTGGCTACGCGCCCCTGTTTTACCTTAAACGGGCCTGATTTTCGGCCGGCACGACTGGCGGCGGAGGCCACACAGGGGCGGGCGGCGGGGTCAGGCCCAGAAACTCCTGGAGGGCCAGCCGGAACCGGTCGGCGTCTTCGGCCTTGGCGAACACGGTCAAGGCCGGCGAGAGAGAGGTCTGGGAGCCATCCGCGTAGGCTAAAATCGTGTGGTGGACGCTCTGGCGCTTCTCAGTACGAACGCCCACAATCTGAGAGAGGGGACGGACGGGGACGGCGTTACGGGTGAACACGTCTGCGGCCCGGTCCCAGACGCACACATCGCGCCAGCGCAGAGCCGTGAACGTAAGCAGGAAGAGGTCAAAGGCAACCACGAGCACGTCCACCGTGAACCAGACCCACTGGCGATGAACAAGGGCCACCGGCAGGCCTCCACCAAACGAGACAAGGCCGAGGGCTGCCATCAACAGGGTACTCCCACGCGTCCTGGGATTTGGCCGCATCGTCAGGCGATCCGGCGCGGCGTGAAGCAGCGTGGTTCCGAAAACCTCCGCGCCGCCCGGCCCAAAATTGGAACGGTTCGGGTCCCGGAAGGCGTTGGCAAACAATGTCCAGGCCACATAGCCGACAGCCCCGATCAGTCCCAGCGACGTCAGGAGGCGCGTGACGTGGCGTGGCTCCTCCGGGTGCGCCAGGTGGTGCCCCAGGGAGAGAATGATCCCAAACCCGAAGAGGAGGAAGAACAGCCCCCCCACGATACGAAGCGCCTTCACGGACGTGTCTCCCATCTGCCTGTACTGCGGCCGAGCCGTGCCGAGGCAGGATTCGAGATCGGGGTGAGATTTCCCTGCACGCGCGGAAGCTCCGCCAGAGACATTCGACACCAATCAGACTACCAGTTGCGTAGCGGCTTCGCGCTTGGTCCGCTCCAGCGGCGTCCCCCAGACGTGATCGTGAGTCAGCGAGTAGAGGTTGGCGACGTGCCGGGAAGCGTCCAGAAGTTCAATACTGACTGTGCCCCCAGATTGATCATAATCCAGAATGACACCGGGGCGCACTTCCTCGCTGTCGGCGATCCGTGCATCACTGAAGGTGATCGTCAGCGCGTCCACTTCTTCATCATGGCTGACGTATACTGTGGAGGCCCTTTCTGTCGGTGACGGTCAGCCTGTGACTACTTCCGAATAAGATGTCCTATAGCACGTCGCGGACACCTACGGCTTTGCCGCGGACGCCACGGTTCACGCCCCAGGCAGCGTGAACACTGTCGCCAGGCAACGTGACTGGGGCGTGAACGAGAGCGCTAGACCCGTGCCCTGGCGGGGGAGCAAAGGGGAGCCGCCGGAACCCGAAATCAGATCCACGTAGGTAAAATCGGCCGGCGGCTTTCCAAACGGGAACCGAAGAGGGCGCTAAATCGGGCTGAAGGTGACGCTGAACGGGGGACTGCCCGGTGTCGCGCCTTGGGTCGAGGCCGTGCCGGGGGACGTCGGGACGCCGCTATGGGCCGCGCTGTCCTCGTCCTCGTTAAAGGTCGGCTGCTGCGTCGCGAAGGAGTCCCCGGTCCCGACCTGCTCGCCGTGCAGCCATTTGACGTGCCCATCGCACAGAAGGTAGTTCGAGCCGTCCCGATGACGACCCGTCGCCGCCAGCAGGCCGTAGCCGCAGAAAGCCGTGCTGTTGTTGCACGGTTGCTGGAAGTAGCCACGGGTGGAATCGACGGAAGGGCCGCCGCCCGTATAGCCGGTCGCCAGGGGAATGATGCAGTTCCCGACGATTCCTCCCAGTCCCCCAAAATCAGCGCCTGGCGATCCCACGGAACAGCCAGAGGCGGCGGGCGTGAAGCCCTGGTTTCCGATCTCCTCCGACGTGGAGAGGTCCGCCAGAGCCACACTGTCTCCAGAATTGCCCGAGTAGAGGTAGTCGGAGCCTTCGCAGAGCATGACCGTCACCGCCGGGCTGGTCAGCAACGCGATGTGTCCCTGAATGCCGCGGGGACCGGCCCCGTACGCTTGCGAAAATCCCATCAAGTCACTGTTGTAATCGTAGGAGATCGGGGAAAGCGTGTACGCCGTGCCGGCAAACGTGACGGCCTGGGGCTTGACGTCGTAATCGTCGGGACAATGGAAGACGCCGGCGCTTTTGACGTAGGGGAAGATACGGCCGCCCCAGCCCGCCCCCTGCGTTTGCTCGGGCGGCACGAGGCCCTGGTCGCGGAGCGGGATGCCGACGGGCAGGTTCTCGTCATTGTCCGACGTGTACTGGGTAAACGCCAGGCCGAGCTGTTTCTCGTTGGAGAGGCAGACCGTGCGGCGGGCGTTCTCGCGGACGGTCTGGAAGACGGGGAAGAGGATCGCGGCGATAATCGCGATAATGGCGATCACGACGAGCAGTTCGATCAGCGTAAACC
>JAYTRQ010000437.1:0-4623 GCA_043746125.1 Armatimonadota bacterium
TCCGTGAAGGCCGCCTTCGAGTCCAGAATCAGGATCGGGTCTGTGAGGCCGCGCGTCAGCATCGCGTGGCACAGGCTCAGGCCCGCCGCGCCCGCGCCCAGGATGACGTACCGACAAGGGTTCATTGCGTCTGTGCCGTCAGCAGGTACATGACGACCGCACTAAGGAAGACGACCCCGGCAATCGTGATGGTCCAAAGCGGCCACCCGTGCTGGGCTGCGTAGTTCGCGAACAAAAAACTGGCCGCGACTGCGGCCCCGCAGGCATACTTAATCGACTTGCTTGTCATTCGAAACCTCTCTCACCTGTGATGGCGTCCCGAAGATGCCAAGCCCAGAAAAAGCCGCGCCTCCGAGGAGGCGCGGCTGTTAGGGGAGGAGTTACGCCAGCGTCGTGGCTGCGCCGAGCGTCGGCTCGAAGGGATTAGACCCCATCCGGGCATCGTTCTCGGTCTTCGCCATGGCGATGAAGTAGATGAACACGCCCAGCCCGACCTTCGCGATGACGTCCGCGATGGTATAGCCGACCTGAAGTCCGATCTGCTTGCCTGCATATGGAATCGCGCTCCCGAGCAGCGGGATCATGTAGGCCAGTGGATAGAAGCCCCAGCTCGCCAGGGTCAGGAGGCGGGCGCCGCGTACGAGTGGCCGGACGGCCTCCGGCTGACGGTCGAGCGTCACGCCGAGCTGCTTCCATAGGACGACAAGGATGTACGCGAAGGGAAGCGTACTGAGGGTGCCCCAGATGCTCCTCTGGACCAGGTCCGTCTGGATCTCACCCGGATACCCAAGCGCGATCATGAAGAACGCAGCGACAGCGAGCTTGACGAGCAGTCCGCGGCTCTCCTCTTTCGGGAGGCCCAGCACGGCGACCAACTCCACTAGCAGGAGCGGGACCGTCAGCAGCCAGTCCATGTAGCGGTAGGCGTCGTTGAACGTGCTATGGGTCAGGGTGTAGCTGCCCGAGCCAGTGACCGCATGGGCCTCGACCCAGCTATTGAAGATCCGGAAGTAGTGGTAGCAGGCGATTGCCGTCACCAGGGCGGACACCAACAAGGCGGGGCGATACTTGAAGCCTACCTGTGTCCGCGAGTAGAAGAAAAATAGTGTGCCGGCCAGCATTGCTGCTGTGGCGAATGAGAGAGCGTTGAAGACGGCGCTGTAGGCACCGGAGCTGAGCACGTTGGTGTCAGGCATTGTTTCCATCCTTCTATATCAGTGGTCTTCGGGAAGTTCTTCTCGTGATGCAGTCTCGCGCGCGTCAGTCTGTACCCAAACGCCCGCATCCTCCTGACTAATCCATTGCTCTGAATGGAAAGCGCTGTCCGAGCGGCGACGAGATTATCGCTACTCAGCCAACTACAAGAGAAACTACCACAATTGAGAGGCGTCTGTCAAGCCGCCATAGGCCCAAGTCTTGAGGCCTGATAATGGCGGTGTTCGCATCGGGTATCATGCCAGGCATGAAAACACTAATGCAATGGGTTCTCCTAGGTTTTTCCCTACTGCTCCTCGCTTTCATCCACCCGGAAGTGAGGGCAGATGCACCGCCGCCGACGGGCGTGGTCACACCGGACTTCGGGCGTCGCGGCAACGTTTTCTTCGTCGGCGATACCGTCTCGGTCAATCTCAAAGGGGCCGCAACGACGCGCTACGAGGTGCGCGATTACGACGGCAAAGTCGTAGACAAAGGGGACGTGGCGGAGACGCTGACGCTCAAAGTGGCCGACCCTGGCTGGTATAAGCTGTACCTGTACAAAGGACCGGGGGTGGACGACGGCGTGGGTAGCGCGACGTTCGCCGTTCTCCGCCACGACGTAAACCTTCCTGAGCTCCCGCCGGATGCGCCCATGCAGGCCCTTCCCAGTGCGTTCGGCCTCGGCCTCGCCCGCCTGACAGCGGATGCCAGCCACCCGGACGCGACGATCAAGGCGCTGGACCCGGAAGTCGCGCTCGCCAAGAAGTACTCCCTGCCCTACGATGCGGCCCGTAAGAGGTTTCTGATTGTCTCTGTGCCAGACAGCACGTTTAACCCTGACGGCCTACGAAAGATCGTCACGCATTTCAAGACAGATATACCCTATTGGGAGCTGCGTACAAACCCCACTGCCGTTTCGGGCGGGGACTTTGCGACCCAGGAGATCAAGGCCTTCGCAGACGTCGTGAAGGGCGTAGACCCGTCATTGAAGGTGCTGGGACCGGGGGCGATCGGGCTGCACCCGGATGGCCTCAAGTGGGTAGATGCCTTCCTGAAGAGCGACGGTGATAAGCCGCTGGACGGCTTCTCATTCCAAAATGACGACGGCGTGGTCGGCGACCTTTGGTTGTCCCGAATTCTGCCCGCCCAGCTCAACGCCCTACTTGCCCAGTACAAGGCGGTGGGGCTGGAGAAGTGGCAGACCGGGCCGACCGCGTCTCCGGTCGTCCAGGGCGGCGTCTACGAGCCGCACGTCCAGGGGCGCTGGCTCATGCTGCAAATGCTGGCTTCTGAGGCGGCGGGTATCCCTAAAGAGCATAGCGTCCTGCTAAACGACAAAAGCAATCCTTGGGTGAACGGCGACGGCAGCCCCAACCCAGGCGCCGTCTTGATGCGCGTTTGGACCGAAGAACTGGCTAGGACAACGTTCAGCAAGGCTCTGGACTTTGGCCAACAGGGAAACGATCTGTATGCTGGAGACCTATTTGTGGGCGGGGACAAGCGTGTCGCCGCCTTTGTCAGCGCCGGCAGCACGGACCGTCACGTCATGCTCAAGGTGGTGGGGGCGACTAAACTCCACACCGTCTCGGCCTTTGGCGTTACAAGCGACGTGCCGGTCGTGAACGGCGAGGCGGCCCTGCTGGTCCCCCTGCTGCCGGTGTATGTGGAACTCGCGGCGGGGCAGACGATGGACGTCGAACCGGTGGACTGGGGACCAGACTTCGCCCTATTCCCCGAAGTCGTGGCTGAGGCGGACGGTTTGCCTGGGTATCCCGGTGACAAGAGCGTCTACAACGACGCGGGCAAAGTCATCAACGGCATCCTGGAGAGCGAGTATTACGCGGGGGGAAAGGATGCCCGGCCCTGGACCAGCAACGTCACGCAGTTCCCGGCAACGCTCACCCTGACTTGGCCGGAGCCAACGGTCATGGACCGGGTCAACGTCTTCGCCGCCCCGCCCTGGCAGGCGCAGGGGACTCTGCTGGATTACGAGCTGCAATACGATAACGACGACCAATGGGTGACGCTGGAACATGTGCAGGAGCCGGCCACGGTCGTCAAAGCCGCCACGGCCTCGACCGGCACGGCCTGGGACAACTACGCCAGCGACCGGTGGGTCTTCCAGCACCACTTTCCGGCGGTCACGACCCGCCGCCTGCGCCTGCTGGTCCACGATGCCACTTGGGGCGGGGACCCGACTAAAGACCTGTCCGATGTCAGTGGTCAGGCCGCGCCGCATCAGATGACCCTGCGCGAGATCCAGGTATTCGGGCCGACCGTGCCCGGCCTGCGGGGCGAATACTTTAGCGGTGAGAGCTTCAACGCCAAGTTCCTGACGCGCACGGACCGGACGGTCAACTTCCCTAACTGGTGGACGGCCGAGCCGACTCTCTACCACAAGGCGTTCTCCATCCGCTGGACCGGCTCCATCCGCCCGCGTTACTCGGAGGACTACACGTTCTTCACCGACGCCGACGACGGCGTCCGCCTGTGGATTGATGGCAAGCTGCTGGTCAACAACTGGTCGGACCACCCCAACAGCGAGAACGGTGGCAAGATCAGCCTGCAATCCGGCCGGGTCTACAGCGTCCAGATGGAGTATTACGAGAACGGTGTGGGTGATGCCGGCATCAAGCTCGGTTGGTTCAGCCCGAGCCAGGAGCGGGAGATCATCCCGGCTTCGCTTCTGTCCTCGCCGCCCGTCACCCAACTCAGGGCCCCACCTGCGAAGCATCCAAAACACCTTGCCAAGACTAAGCCCCGGCATAAGCGATGATCTGGGAGCGCTTTTTCAACTGGCAGAGCGACATGGACTGGGGCTGGGGGCCACTGCTGCGCCTGCGCCCGGCTCGCCGTGAGCCGATCCGGCCGTGGGTGTGGGTGCGCTTGTTCGTCGCGATGACGCTGCTGGGCGTGCTGCTGCTTGGCCTACTCGTCGCCGCCGACGTGTTCGGGATGAGGTGGGCGAGATCGCGGCACGTCCCGCTCCCGCCCGCTGTGACCGAATCGCAGGTGACATTAGCGGCGATGGCGTCGGACCGCGATACGCAGGTTTTGCTGGTAGGTTTGGTTCTCTGCCTGCCACCCCTGTTCTTCGCGCTCTGCCTGCCGTACCATTGGGCCTGGAATCGGCGGGCGGGGCGTCTGCGGGAGGAGAAGCGTGAGGACGCAGGGGAGGAGGCTCAGGCCCTGGATGTCTGGCCTCCGCCGATTAAGAGGCCTATGCCGTGAAGGGCATGGGTCTAAGCTTTCACACCAAACTTGAAGGAGCCGTTTATGCCGCAGGGAGACATGCCGCTGGAGCAACTGAAGACGTGTGAGGGGCGTAGCCCCAAGCCCGCGACTTCGGCCATGAGGATCTGCCCGGCACGTCGGACTCGGTGTTTGACTTCCCGGCGGACTTATAGGTGGTGAGCATGACAGTCC